>DASUCP010000229.1:0-2568 GCA_036275975.1 Sphingomicrobium sp. | reverse complement strand
CGAAAGCGATGCACGCGAGCCGCTCGGCAGCATGTGCCTGATTGACTCCGAAGAGGTCGTTCACGCGCCACATGCGCTCGGCGAGCTCTGGCTCCGCGAGAATCCAGCCGCACCTGAGGCCGCTGAGGCCGTACACTTTGGTGAGGCTACTGGTGCAGACGAACTCGGCGCCGAGGTGTGCTGCGCTGCAGCGTGGCGGCACTGCCGAGTCGAGATACACTTCGTCGACGAGAACGCGCGCGCCGACACGCTTCGCAGCTTCGCCCAGTCCGCGAAGGTCATTGTCGTTCGAAAGCACGCTGCTCGGATTATGCAAGTTGGTGATGACGATTAGGCGCGTGCGTTCGCTCAACGGCAGCCGACCAACGTCTATAGCGAAGCCCTCCTCGGGCCTGCGGTCGAAGCGCTTGATGTCCGCGCCGAGGAAGCTCGCCGCATTGAGCATTGGCTCGTACGTCGGCTGCTCGATCAGTACCTCGTCGCCCGGAGAAATGAGCGCCGCCATTGCGACGAAGTTCGCCATCGACGTGCCATCAGCGGCAACGACCTGGTCCGGCGTCACTTCGTAACGGTGCGCGATTGCTTCGCGGAGCGGCGCGTAACGAGGATGGCTCGCGCCATCGAGGTCGAGGTCGGCAATGCTGATCGGAAGCGAGTCCATGCGGAAATGGGGAACTTCGCTTCCTGTAAGAGCGAAGCGCACATGCGGCTTGAACTTCGCCCAGTGCATGTAGTCGGACTGAATCGCTCTCATGCTGCAGCCGTCCGGCTCTTGCGCTGCCAGTACAAGCAGGCGGGCACGCCAGCCAACAGGATCGCATAGCCGATGAGGCTGTTCGCGAGGTTGTTCCAGACGGTCGCGATGACCGTGAGGACGCAGGCGATAACGAAGAGTCCCGTCGTGAATGGATGGAGCGGGACCTTGAACACGACCGGCCGATCGCCGTCGCGGCGACGGAAGACGAACAGCGCGGCGCCCGTCAGCGCGAAGAAGATGAAATCGACGGAGACGACGTAGCCAAGGATTTGGCCGAACGTGCCGGAAAGGGCGATCACGGCTGCGGCGAAACCCTGCAGGATGATCGCGACGACGGGGACGTGCGTATTCGAGCTCACTGCGGCGACGCTTCGGAAGAACAGGCCATCCTCCGCCATCGCGAAATAGACACGCGGCGCCGTCAGCATGCCCTGGCTCAGGAATCCGAGCGCAGAGATGGCGATTCCGAGGCCGATGAAGGTGGCGCCTCTGCTGCCAAGCGCAAGACGCATCACGTCCGTTGCTGGAGTCTTCGAGGAAGCGAGGCCGGCAGGCCCAAGTCCATGCACGCAGACGAACGCAACCAGCGTGTACAGCAGGACGACGCCCGCGACGCCGAACAGCAAGCCACGACCGAGGTCTCGGCCAGGGTTGCGCATTTCGCCCGCAACGAAGCTCGCGGTCTGCCAGCCGCCGTAAGAGAACATCACGGGTGTCATTGCGGCGCCGATCGCCGCCAGCGTCGACACCGATCCGGCATATTCGGAGGTCGGTTCGCCAGGGCTGGTTGGCGCGAGCGTCAATCCCGCGAGCACAAGGCCCGCGATTGCAAGGATCTTGAGCAGCATGAGTCCGCTCTGGACGTTGCTGCCCGAACGAACGCCCAGACAGTTGATGACGGTGAGCAGCGCCAGAACCACGACGGCCACGACGCTGTCGGCGAGGGGCAGGTGCACGAGATCGCCGAAATAGCGCGCGAAGGTGATCGCCACGGCCGCCATCCCGCCCGACTGGATTACGAGAAGCAGCGCCCAGCCATAAAGGAATGCGGGGACGGGCCCGTACGCGTCTCGGAGGTAGGCATATTGCCCGCCGACCTCAGGCCTGCGCGCCGCAAGCTCCGCGTAGACGAAGGATGCGGCGAGCGCGATCACGCCGCCGATCACCCACACGCCGACGATCAATAGCGGCGTACTGACGTGCCGTGCGACTTCGGCGGGGGTAACGAAGATCCCCGAGCCGATGATCCCGCCCATGACGAGCATCGTGGCGTCGAAAACGCCGAGGCGCCGGACGAGACCTCCTGGTCCAGCCTCAGTTACTGCCAATGCCCGCGCTCCCTGCCGTGACGCGCCGAAGAGCGTAGGAGGCGAAGCTTACCGGAACAAGCGCCCAACAGGGGGCGTTTCACTTCCGGCTCCTCGACATGTCCAGCAAATACCAACCTCCCGCCGACAAGAGCGAACGTGAACGTCGCAAGGACCTCACGGAGCAGCAGATCCGCGATCTCGAGCTTGCCGGAGGAGTTGAAGGCGGAATGAAGGCGGGCAGCGCCGGCGGCCCGGGTGAACAGGACGCGCAGCCGGCCGATCAGGGGGACGAGAGCGCCAACGACAACGACTGATCCATTACAATTACGATAGTGTGGGAACTTCAGGAGCGTGATCGCTTCTAAGCCGTTGTTTTTCGTAATGCGCATCACTCCGCCTCCACGCAGCGGCCAATCCGCATGCTGAGGGTGGTCGCTCTTCCGAAAGCGATCGCTGCCGGCGTCGCTGGCGCTGCGGTCATCGAGGGCGTCACGCTCGCCG
>DASUCP010000228.1:0-11634 GCA_036275975.1 Sphingomicrobium sp. | reverse complement strand
GGCGGTTACGAGCAGCGTCTTCTATGAAGGTCAGATGCAGGAAGTCGGCGGGCTGTGGAACAGTGGGTACGAGCCGCCGGCCTCGACTGACGAGCCGCACCCTGATGGGCAGCGCATCAACATGGTCACCGCGATCCGCCGAGTGATCGACCAGGAGCTGCAGACCAATCCGCGCGTGCTTGCTTTCGGCGAGGACGTCGGGCCGAAAGGCGGGGTCCATGCGGTCACGCTCGGGCTCCAGGAGAAATTCGGCGTCGAGCGGGTGTTCGATACCTCGCTCAATGAGGAGGGCATCGTCGGCCGTGCCGTCGGAATGGCGCTGGCCGGGCTGATGCCGATGCCTGAAATCCAGTTCCGCAAATATGCCGAGCCCGCGACCGAGCAGATTCACGATTGCGGCACGATGCGCTGGCGCACGCACAACCGCTTCGCCGCGCCGATGGTGCTTCGAGTGCCGGGCGGCTTTTTCAAGTGCGGCGACCCGTGGCATTCGATGACGAACGAGGTCGAGTTCGTGCACAATCCCGGCTGGAAGGTTGCGGTGCCTTCCAATGCAGAGGACGCGGTCGGGCTTCTGCGCGGGAGCCTGCGCGGCAACGACCCGGTGATCTTCTTCGAGCACCGTGCGATGCTTGATGAGGCGTGGGCGCGTCGGCCGTGGCCGGGCGACGATTACGTGCTCCCGTTCGGCCGCGCGAAGAAGACGCGAGAAGGAGACAAGATTACGATCGTGACGTGGGGCGCGATGGTGCCGCGGTGCGAAGCCGCGGCAGATGGCTTCAGCGCAGACGTGATCGATCTTCGCACGCTGCAGCCGTGGGACAAGGAGATGGTGCTCGAGAGCGTCCGCCGCACGCGCCGGTGCCTGATCGTGCACGAGGATCTGCGCACCGGCGGCTTCGGCGCGGAAATCGCCGCCGTGGTTGCTGATGAAGCCTTCCTCGACCTCGATGCGCCGGTTGCGCGCGTGACCATGCCTGACATTCCGAGCCCGCATCACCCGAAGCTGATGGAGTGGGCGCTTCCCGGTCCCCAGCAGATCCGCGCCGAGATCGAGCGGCTGGTGGGGTTCTAAAGTTGATCGAGGTCCGCGTTCCCGACGAGCAGGAGGGCACCAAGGCGGTCGTGCGCGCCTGGCTGCGTCAGGTCGGCGATCTCGTGTTCGAGAACGAGCCACTTGTGGAGCTCGAGACCGACAAGGTGACTCAGGAGGTGCCCGCGCCTGCTGCCGGGGTTCTTGCGGAAATCGTCCTCGACACGGATGCCGAGGCGGTGCCGGGCGCGCTGCTCGCCCGCATTGAGAGCGAGGATGAAAGCGTCGGTACCGCGACGAAGGCCGGGGCCCAGAAGGCGAAGCCTTCAAATTCGACTGTCGCCAAAGCAGCGCCTAGCGGCGCTCGTGGGCCCCGGCCTGCGCCGGGGAACACGGAAGAGCGCCTTTCACCGTCGGTGCGCCGCGCTCTGCAGCAGCACGGCATCGATCCGTCGCGCATCCAGGGCACCGGCCGCGATGGCCGCATCACCCGCGAGGACGTCGACCGCTGCGTCGCCCAAGCGACGACAGTCAGCGTCGGAGAACCATCGACTGCGCAGCCGCGACAATTCTCGGCGCAGGACATTCCGCACGACCGCATGCGCGTGACCATTGCCGAAAACATGGCCCGGGCGGTCGCCGAGCAGCCGCACGTCACCGCCGTGTTCGAAGCCGATTTCAGCGCGATCGCTGCGCACAAGGCGGCAATGGCGACCAAGGGGGTGAAGCTCAGCTACACCGCATATATTGTCAAAGCCGCAGCCGAGGCGATGGCGGTCGCTCCGGCAATCAACGGTCGGTGGGAGAAGGATCGTGTTGCGATCTCCCCGACGATCGACATCGGCGTCGGCACCGCGCTCGGCGAGAAAGGCCTCGTTGTCCCCGTCGTGAAGGACGCCGGTTCGCTCACGGTCGAACAGATCGGCGCAAAGCTCGACGACCTCACGCAGCGAGCGCGCGAGGGCAAGCTGGAGCGCTCCGAGGTCTCAGGTGGAAGCTTCACCATCTCCAACCACGGCGTCTCGGGCTCGCTGCTCGCGGCGCCGATCATCCTCCACCAGGGGCAGGCCGCAATCCTCGGTATCGGCAAGGTCGAGAAACGCGTCGTGGTGCGCACGGTGAATGGCCGCGATACGATGCTTATCCATCCGATGGCCTATGTGACGCTAACGATCGATCACCGCGTCGTCGATGGTCACCAGACCAACGCGTGGCTCACTCGCTTCGTCGACATCCTCGAAAGCTGGCCACCGGCCTGATCTGAATCCGCCGGATTGGAACCGGTCGCGCGGGCGGTGCGCTGTCGCGGCATGACCGCTGAACTCGAGAGCGACGACGCGCGGTTCATCCGCCGCGCCCTGGTCGTGATCGCCCTTGCCGCCGCCGCGCTGCTGCTGTGGCAGCTGCGGTTCGTCGTCGTGCTCCTGTTCGGTGCAGTCCTGATCGCGACCATTTTTCGTGCCATCGCAGACCTGCTCGAGAAATATTTGCGATTGCCGAACCGCCTCGCCGTGCTGGTGTCTGTTCTCCTCGTCGTCGGAGTGATCGGTGCCGTCGTCTGGGCAATCGGCGCGCAAGTCGCGGCGCAGGGTCAGAACCTCGCTGACACATTGCCGCGAGCGGCGCAGATTGTCGACGCTCGGCTCGCGGCGATGGGCTTGGGCAACCCCGTCAGCCAATCGCTTCAAAGCGTGCATTCGGGTGGCGCCCTGATCGGGAGCAACTTCAAAGCCTTTGTGTCGTCGGTGAGCCTGAGCGTCGCGAGCGTCCTTATCGTCTTTTTCGGCGGAATTTTCCTTGCCGCGCAGCCGCGGCTCTACGGCATCGGCACGATTAAGCTGATCCCACCCGGACGGCGCCGGCTGGTCGCGGAAGCGATGGACGAATCCGACCGCGCGTTGCGCCTTTGGCTGAAGGGGCAGCTCTGGGCGATGATCCTCATCTTCCTGATGACGTGGGGCGGGTTGTCGGCGCTTGGCGTGCCGTCGGCCTTGGTGCTCGCGCTGATCTCGGGAGTGCTCGAGTTCATTCCCTACGCCGGGGCGATCACCTCATCCATTCCGGCGATCATGGTCGCCTTGGTCCAAAGTCCGCAGCTCGCGTTGTGGGTGGCCGCCCTTTACATCATCGTACACCACGTGGAGGCGTATCTGATCCAGCCGGTGATCCAGCAGTTCGCCGTCGAGATCCCGGCGGTGATCACACTGTTCGCGCTGCTCGCCTTCGGTCTCTTGTTCGGAATCCTCGGAATCCTTCTCGCAGCGCCGCTGGCGGTCGTGTGCTACGTTCTTGTGAAGCGGCTATACGTCATCGAAGCGCTCGACACGCCGACGCCGATCCCCGGAGAGGATAAGCGCTAGATCTCAAGTACCGTGTATGGCTTTCCGAACAGCGGTTTCAGCACGAACTGCGCGACATTGTAGACCGGCTTCCCCAGCGGGGTACGGCCTTCGTAGGTCCCGTGGTGGGCGTGGCCGTGAACCACCGCTTTGACATGGTCGAAGCGATCGATCGGTTCGCACAGTCGCTGAGAGCCCAGATACTGGTAGATCGCCGGTGGCTCGCCTTCGATCGTTCCGACGATCGGCGAATAATGGAGCACCGCAACGCTGCGCTCGGTCCGCAGCGTACGGAGCTGATTCTCGAGCTTGCGGGATTCGTTGAGCGCCTCGTCCACGAAGGCCTTGACGATCGGCTCGCCGAACGGCGCGAGCTCGCCCCGCCCGAAGCCCCCGAGAAATCCCTTCACGCCCGCGAAACCGACGCCGTCGATCTCGTGCGCCTGCTCGTCGAGGATGATCATGCCGGCCTCATGGAGGATCGAGCAGACGTTCTCCGGCTGGTCGCACTCGTAATCGTGGTTGCCGAGGACGCCGAGCACGGGGATCGAGCAGGCGCGGATGTCCTCCGCGAGAATCTCGGCTTCCGTCGTCTTGCCGAAGTTGGTGAGGTCGCCGCACAGCAGAAGCACGTCCGCGACATTCGCGATTTCGGTGAACAGCTCGCGGTAGGGCGTGACGCTGTTCTCCATGACGTGGAGGTCGCCGATCGCGGCGACGCGCAACTTCCTGTTGCCGTTCGTGTCTTCAGTCGTCGTCGCCGGCATATTGCTCTTCGAGATTGCCGACGGCGTCCGAATAACCCCACTGGTCGACGTCAACCGCATAGTCGCGAGGCGAGAAGATCCGGCCGCGGCAGACCTTCTTGCCGGGCCCTTTCATGTCGGCCTGATCGTGCAGCCGTTCGAGCAGCTCCTCTATCAGCCAACGGGGGACGCAATGGCGCTCGCTCGGATAGACGAAGCGGAAATTCAGAAGCGCGATCAGCAGCACTTCCCAATAGAGCTCCATGTGGGAGAGGAGCTTCTGCCAGTCGATCGACTCATGGCACTTCAGGATCATGTGCGCGACGTCGGCCATATCGTAGCGGTGATGATCCTGGACAAAGATCTTCGACCAAATGAACTGCGTCGGCGGCACCACCTTCACCTTCGCGCCGAAGAGGCTCGCCTCGGGAGCATCGACGAACCATTCGTCGGTCACATGAGTGGTGACCGTCGGCATGTTGGTGATGACGTCCACGAACAGCTCGCCGCGCGTGACCCGGTAGAGCCAGCGCTCGTCGACGATCTCGACTTCGAACCCGTGCTCCTTGAAATAATGGAGCATCTTCAAAGCATCGCCAGCCTTGGCGAAGACGTCTACGTCCTTGGTCGGGCGGTCGATGCCGGTGTAGCTCGCGAGTGCGTAGGTGCCCGAAACGAGGAACGGGATTTCCGACTCAGCCATCATCGCGAGAACCTCCGAATAGAAGGCCTCGGCCGCCGGCGGCGGCGTGATGAGCGCGCGGTTCGGTTTTTCCTTGACCTGCTGGTCCATGCGGCAGCCTCAACGGGAGGCAGGGGAGGCTGGTTCCGTCGTTTCGGCGCTAGCTCTTTTCACGAATCGCGCGAAAACCTAAAATGCTCTCCGCGATGCACGACGATGTCATTGCCCATATCCGGGAACGGGTCGCGACGATGCGGAAGGTCAGCGCGATGGCGCATGACCCTCGCATGGTCGAAATGCTCGACACGATGATCGAGCAGGCGGAGGCGGATATCAGGAGGCTCGAGGCCGAGTCCGCGGACTCGGTGCAGCAGCAGCTACCCGCGCAACCAGCCGGTCTCGGTCCCAAACCTCAATCCTGACGCAGCCGTCGACCTGTTTGGCTGCGTTCACCGCGTCGGCGTCGTCGCCGGCGTCCAGCCACTCTGCGCGAACGATCTTGCTCGCGCCGTCGAAGCAGTAGATCCGGTAAGACTTCACCGATGCAGCACCCCCCGGACGCAACATCTCCTAGGTCATCTCGACGAGTGGTACGAAAAGCTGCTCGTGATGCGCTGCCATTCCGCGCACGCGTTCCTCGTAACGATCGGCCATTTCGCGATGGACCTTGCAGACGCGCGGATCGCGCGCATTAAGCGCGGCGGTCCGCTCTTCGGACGCGCGCCGTCGGAAATAGCTCAAGTCATTCGTCACGGTGGCATCCCCCGACATCCACCATCGCGACTCGCCCCGCACGAGTCGCTAACGGAAAGTTATCCACAATGTGACGGAATTTGCGAGTGGGTTGAATCACTTAGGTAAGGGCCACGGCCGGAACCAGAATCCGCTCATTACGAGGCACAGAAGAGCGCTTTCTACTACGTATTTCGCCGTGCTAGCCTTCGGCCAATTGCGGCGGAGGTCTCCATGAAATTGCGTCTCTTCGCCGCGGCGGCGGCTCTGGCGATGGCTTCGCGTGGAATTGGAGCGCCGGTCCTGGCACCGCCGCCGACCGAGTTCGGGCCCGACGTCCAGCCGTTCGTGCACCTGCCCGCTGGGCAGACTGCGATCACGCATCTTCGAATCATCGACGGGACCGGCGCCGCGCCGATGGAGGATGCGACGCTGCTTCTCGACGGCCCGAAGATCGCCGGCGTGCAGCCGGCGAACGCTCAAGTTCCGGCGGGCTATCGGGTCATCGACGGCACGGACGAAACTGCGATGCCTGGCCTCGTCGGCATGCACGACCACCTCTATTATCTACAGCGGCCGAACCTCGATGCTGCCGGCCACTTCGAGCAGCCGATCATCATTCCGCAGATGACGTTCAGCGCGCCGCGGCTCTATCTCGCCAACGGCGTCACCACGATGCGGACGACCGGCAGCGTCGAGCCCTACACCGACCTCAGCCTCAAGCGCGAGATCGACGCCGGGCATCTGGTCGGACCGCACCTCGACGTGACCAGTCCTTATCTAGAAGGGCCTGGCGCCTTCTTCATCCAGAACCACCAGATCACATCGCCGGACGACGCCCGAAAAGAAGTCGCCTTCTGGGCCGACATGGGCGTGAACAGCTTCAAGGCGTACATGCACCTCACCCGCGCAGAGCTTGGCGCGGCAATCCAGGAAGCGCACCGGCACGGACTGAAGCTCACCGGGCACCTGTGTTCCGTGACCTATCCGGAGGCGGTCGCGCTTGGCATCGACAATCTCGAGCACGGCTTCTTTGTCAATACGCAGCTCGACCCGGGCAAGAAGCCGGACGAGTGCAGCGACGGCGCCGGCACGCCGACCCTCTTGAAGATGACGCCTGGCAGCCCGGAAGCAAATGCGCTCATCAAGCTGCTGGTCGATCATCACGTTGCGGTGACGTCCACGCTTCCGGTGTTTGCGCAGAGCGTTCCGCTGCACGAGCCGCTGCAGGCGCGCCAGATGGACGTGCTCAGCTCCGAGGCGAAGGAAGCCTATCTGTTCTCCCGCAACCTGGTCGCCAGCCGCGCGGGCACGCAGCGCGGAAACGAGTTCGCGCAAGCGTACAAGAACGACCTCGGACTTGAGCGCCAGTTCGTCGCGGCTGGCGGGCTGCTGATGGCTGGTCCCGACCCGACCGGCAATGGCGGCGTAATTCCCGGATTCGGCGACCAGCGCGAGATCGAGCTGTTGGTCGAAGCCGGCTTTTCGCCTGTGGAAGCGATCAGGATCGCGACGCTGAACGGCGCAACGTATCTCGGGCTTGCCGACCGCATCGGCACGATCGCGCCGGGCAAGAACGCCGACCTGTTCATCGTGAAGGGCAATCCCGCCGCCAACATCAGCGACATCGAGAACGTCATTCTCGTGTTCAAGGACGGCGCCGCCTACGACAGCGCCAAGCTGATCCGGTCTGTCCGGGGCCGTTTCGGCGAATACTAGCGCGTCGCTTTGCGGTAGAGCTTGAGCACCTGATCAACCGGAAGCGCGTCGATGTGGCGCCCGTTGCCGTCCATCGGGGTCGCAGCGAACAGCGAGTTGATCGCGGCCTCCTCCGCTGCCTCGACGGCAGCTTCGAACAAGGGTGACATTTGGTCGTTCGGAAGATCGTCGATCGCGCTCGGCTTCGCGCGGCGTTCGGACGTTCGGCGGACGTCGAGGTTGGTTGAGAAGGCGACCGCATATTCGCCCGAGCCGTTCGTCATCGGTGAGCCGGTGAGCGCAATGCCGAGAAGCCCGCGATGCGCAAGGCGCTCTAGGTTGCGGTCGGACAGTGGCGCGTCCGTCGCGATGACGACGATGCACGAGCCATCGCCGCTCGCCTTCGACAGCTCGTCCTTGAGATAATACTGGCCGAGCGCCTGGCCGACGGGCACGCCCGCGACCTGCAGCACGCCGCCGTAATTGGTCTGCACCAGCACCCCAACGGTCCACCCACCGAGGCTCGGCGGAAGCTTGCGCGAGCTCGTACCGATCCCGCCCTTCCAGCTGAACGCGATGGTGCCGGTTCCCGCGCCGACTGCGCCTTCCTGCACCGGACCTTCGCGCGCAGCTTCAATCGCGGCGAGTGCGTCGGCGGGCCTGACGCGGCGGGCACGGATGTCGTTGAGCGTCCCGTCGTTGGTTTCGCCGACCACCGCGTTGACCGAACGCACCTCCTCGTTGCCGGGCTGCTTTAGCGTCCATTCGATGATGCCCGCCGCCGCTTCAGGGACGTTCAGCGTGTTGGTGAGCACGATCGGGGTCTCGATTTCGCCGAGCTCCTTGATTTGCGTCGAGCCCATGAACTTGCCGTAGGCATTGCCGACGGAAAAGCCGGCGGGGACCTTGTCCTGATAGACATTGCCACCGTGCGGAAGGATGGCGGTCACTCCCGTGCGAACATTCGTGCCTTCGATCAGCGTGACCTGGCCGACCTTCACTCCGGCGACGTCGGTAATGGCGTTAAGCGGTCCGGTCGGGAGAACGCCGAAGGCGATTCCCGCTTCGCGGGCGCGGGGACGATGTTGGGCGGAAGCGTCGAATGCAGTCATGAGCAGCAAGCTCGCAAGAAGAAGCGCAGTTCGCATTCGCTCGTCATCGCGGCACTGAACGCTGCAGGCAAGTCAACGCCGTTAACCGATTAACTTGCAAGCGGTTAACGCGCGTGCGACGTTCCGCGTGCCGAATCCGCCGAGTCTCGCGGGCATCCCGGCGCGTACAGCAGAGGGGCGCTGTACATGAGACGTGGGGCAAACGGACGCCGGGACTGCGTCCGATGATCTTCAACTCGCTGACCTTCCTGGTCTTCTTCGCCATCGTCCTGGCACTACACCACGCGCCGTTCTTCAGCTGGCACCAGAAGAAGATCAACCTGATGATCGCGTCGTACCTGTTCTACGCCGCGTGGAACCCGCCGTTCGTGATCCTGCTCTGGACGTCCACTGTGGTGGACTGGTGGGCTGCCCAGTGGATGGTGCGCGCCAAGACCCAGCACACGCGCCGTGCATGGATGCTGACGTCGCTGATCGTGAACCTCGGGATGCTCGGCTACTTTAAGTATGGCGGGTTCCTGATGCAGAATTTCGTGGCGATCGCTGCGTCTATCGGCATCATCTACCATCCGCCCGGCTGGGACATCGTCCTTCCGGTCGGGATCAGCTTCTATACGTTCGCGACCCTGTCCTACACGCTCGACGTGTACCTGAGGCGCTCCGCGCCCGCTGGCAGCTTCCTCAATTATGCGCTCTTCGTGACCTTCTTCCCGCACCTGGTCGCGGGGCCGATCATGCGCCCGACCGAGCTGGTGCCGCAGTTCGAAGAGCCGCGCCGCGCGAACGCGAACCAAATCTTCTTCGGGCTTGCGCTGCTGACGCTCGGGCTCTTCCAGAAGGTCGTCCTCGCCGACGGCTTCCTCGCGCCGGTGGTGCAGGCGGTTTACGACCAGCCCAAGCTCCCTGGAATGCTGGACAGCTGGGTGGCGACGCTCGCGTTCGCGGGACAGATCTTCTGCGATTTCGCCGGCTATTCGACTTCGGCGATCGGCGTAGCGCTCTGCCTCGGTTTCGCGATGCCCGACAATTTCCGCTTCCCCTATGGAGCGGTCGGCTTCTCGGATTTCTGGCGACGCTGGCACATCACCTTGTCGAGTTGGCTGCGCGACTATCTCTACATTCCGCTCGGCGGGAACCGTCACGGCCAGGCGAGAACGTATGCGGCGCTGATGGGCACGATGCTGCTCGGCGGTCTGTGGCACGGGGCCAATTGGACGTTCGTCGTTTGGGGAGGCCTGCACGGCCTTTACCTGTCGGCGGAGCGATGGCTGAAGGCGCGGTTTAAGGGCTTCACGCCCGGCCACGTCACGCTCGTCGGCCTCGCGGTGCTTACCTTCGTCCTCGTCAACATCACCTGGGTCTTCTTTCGCGCGAAGACATTCGAAGGCGCCGGCGTGGTGCTGAAGGGCATGGCCGGCATGCAGGCGAAACCCGAGGCGCTGATCCCATATGGGCCGATGGTCATAGCGATGTTCATCGTCAGCGGCATCTTCGCGACGCATATGACCATGCGAAACACCACGCTCGAAGCCGTGATCGAGCGAACGCCATCGCTGGTGGTTGCAAGCGTGTGGACGCTGATGGCGTTCGCCGTGCTGATCGAACAGGGGCAGGGCAATGCCTTCATCTATTTCGCATTCTGACGCTCACAAGGCGGAGATCCGCGGTGTCCGCGAAGGCGCGCTTCCGCCGGGGCTGAGGCAGACCGCTGCGAATCGGCCCGGCCAGGCGCAACCCGTCCCGACGCGCGACATCCCGCTGCAGCCGTGGGCGCGAATGGGTGCCGTGGTGTTCGTCGCGCTCCTTCTGCTGATGGGCGCGTGGGAATGGCAGGCGCGGACGCGTCTTCAACTGCACGCCGGAGACATCGACGACAGCCCTCAGGCGTGGGCCGAGGCACGCCGCGCCGCGGACTTCGCTACGGTCGCAATCGTCGGCGATAGCCGAATCCTGTTCGATACCGACCAGGCACGCTTCCAGGCGCTGACCGGAGTGCGCCCGGTGCAGGTCGCACACGTCGGCACGGACGCGCGCGCGCTGCTCGAGCACTTCGCCAACGACCCCAACTTCCATGGCCTGCTGATCGTCGGCCTCGCCGACACGATGTATTTCGGGATGCCCGAGATCGGTCTCGGCGGCATTGCGGTCCACAATTATGAGAAGAACGGCAAGCCGTCGCAGCTGACGGGCCTTTGGATCGATCGCTTTCTCCAGAACTATCTCGCCTTCATGGACCATGACTACAGGCTGAGCCTGCTCGTTGATCGCGCCATCGATCACGGCTGGCGCAAAGGAGTCGACAGTCCGTACGAAGACGTCTGGAAGATTTCGGAAACGTCGCCGGGCCGGCAATATTTCATGTGGGACCGAATCCTGACCGACTCATATCTACGCGGTCACGCGCGTCACGCGTGGCAGGGCTTCACCGGCCCGAATATCCCGCCCGCGCTCGCGAACAGGGTAATCGAGCGCAGTGCCGAGGCGGTGCGGCGGATCAGAGCGCGGGGCGGAGACGTCATCTTCGTTCGGCCGCCGTCCGCACCTGAGATACGCGTGAACGAGCAGAAGAGGATTCCCAAGGCCATCGGCTGGGACCGCCTGCTGGTCGGGGCCAACGCAAAGGGCATCCACGCCGACGACCTAGGGCAGGCGCAGAACCTGCTCATTCCCGAATGGTCGCACCTCAGTCACAAGTGCGCGACCGTGTTCACTGATGCTTACGTGCGGCGGATGGTCGAGCTGACGCCGAGATTGAAGCTTCGCGCCGATGCGCCGCCGCCCCTGAGCCGCGCCGATTGCGTCCCTCAGGAGATCGCCATGGCTGGGAAAAAGGCCTGAAGCGCGGCTTGTCCGGGGCAGCAGCGCTCGCTAAGTCGCGCTCCTCGCGCACCCGTAGCTCAGCTGGATAGAGCGTTGCCCTCCGAAGGCAAAGGCCACAGGTTCGAATCCTGTCGGGTGCGCCAGCTTCGCCACTGAGAAGTTACCCTCGGCCGATGAGCCGGGAAGCGCCGTCTGTAACCAAATCGGCCGAACTGGCGAATGGGCTGGAATGGCTCTCTCTGGGATATTGCCGACGTCGCGCCGTGAGCTGCTGGCCGGTCTGACGCTTGGTGCCGCAGCTCCTTCGATAGCTCGGACGACTGGTCGCGTATCGGCCATCGCTTTCGATGCATTCGTTCTATTCAGTCCGGCCGAAATCGTAAGGCGTGCTGTCGAAATGGTTGGGACGAGTGCGGACGCATTCGTCGCTTCGGCCACCGCAAGGCTCTTCTCATACACGTGGCTCTATACG
>DASUCP010000227.1:0-9041 GCA_036275975.1 Sphingomicrobium sp. | reverse complement strand
TGGGGCTGATATTGCGATGCCCCGAGTGCGACACTGCGAATCTCCGGTTCGCCGACGCCGGCACGCGCACGACGGTCGACCTTCGGGGCAGCGCCCAGCTGGCGATCGCTAGTTCTCGGGTCTGAAGGGAGCAAGCCGGGCCGCTAGCGCTGGCCAGCTCTGGCGAATGTCCAGACGATAGGTTTCGTCCCCGCTCGATTGCTGCAGCCGCGGATCGGCAAGCCATGCCGACTGCTGCGGACTGAGCACGTTGTCGAGCGAACCGCCATACGGCACGGCCAGGTTGATCTGCGTCCGCTGGGCTGGCGTCAAAGGCAGATGACGAGCCAGATTCTTGCGGAGGTAGAACTGCGGCTCGCCGTCAAGCTCGAAACTGCCGCCTTGGATGGGGCTGAACCCTTCCGCGCGGGCATAAGCATCCACATCCTCGCGCGAGGCCAGGCGCGGATCGAAATGCGCCTGTACCGCCTCTTCGCCATGAACCCAGCCAGCGTCGGTCGTGATGACCGAAGGATGCTGCGCGAGGCTTGTTTCGCCGGACCAGAAGCAGGGAGTCGTGTAGGTCGCGCATTTGCTGAGGCCATATTCGACCAGCAGGTCGCGCCCGAGCAGGCGGAAATAGCCGGGTACTTCTTCATCGAGCATTTCGAGAACCGCGATGATCTTTTCGTGCAGTCCCAGCGCATCGTAGCGATCGGCGAGCTTGGGCAGGAGCTCGGTTCCGTCAGGTCCTAGAAACCGCACCACGGGATTATTCCACGATGGCTCGCCGTAACGCAGAAGTATTTCGGCATCCGCGCCCGGATGGTTGTTGAAGATCGCGACCGGGACGAACCGGTCGGCGATCAGCTCCACCATCAACGGATGCGTGAGGACATCCTCCCCAAATCTCACGCAGGTCGAACAGCCCGGGATTTCCTGGAACAGCAGCAGGACAGGCTTGCCCTGTCCGGCCGCGACGGCAAGGCCGCGATCATGATCGCGCAGCCACGCGACTTCGCCGAGCTCGCGATGCTCGCGAAACGAAACTTCACTTGGGTGCATGCCAATAATCTGGGGAGGCCCGTTCGCAATGCAATGACGAGGTGCGGCTGGCTGTATCCGAATGCGACGATTATGGTACCGGCGGCATGGGTGAATCCTCCCGCCGACGCGGAGCGGGTCCCGGCGAACGACGATCTTTGTAACCGAGTCCGTATCGGCATCGTGAACTCCAGCTGGAGGATTTCACAATGAACATTCCGCTTCTCAGTCCGGGTCAGGCGGTCGGCTTGGATGTCCTCCTGCTCTTTTCGGCCGTGGCATCCGGCAGCCTAGGGCTGCGCCGATGAGCGCGTCCAATGCCGCGACGTTGCCGGAGCAGCGAAAGGTCGGAGCCGGCCCGACCGACCGAAGGCTGGTCCTGCGCCACCAGTTGCCGACGCGCATCTGGCACTGGGTCAATGCCCTTGTCGTGTTTGTCATGCTGATGAGCGGCCTGATGATCTTCAATGCGCACCCGAGGCTCTACTGGGGCTCATATGGAGCCAATTACGACAAGGCCTGGCTGGTGGTCGGCTCCACGCCCGCGACCGGGTTCTTGGAGGTGGCCGGGGTTCGAATCAACACGACGGGGGTCCTCGGACGCTGGATCGACCGCCGGGGCGTCGTCGTGAGACGCGCCTTCCCCTACTGGGCGACAATCCCTTCCAGCTACAACCTTGCCGCGGGACGCCGGTGGCACCTCGCCTTCGCGTGGCTCCTGGCGCTAGGGCTCCCCTTCTTCTGGTCCGTCAGCCTGTTGAACGGCCACCTCCAGAGTGACCTCGCCCCTCGCCGCGACGAGCTCTCTCCTCGCCACATCTGGGACGATATCAAGGACCATGCCCGCCTTCGTTTTCCGACGGGACAGGCGGCGCTGCGCTACAACATTCTCCAGAAGCTGAGCTATGTCGGGGTGGTCTTCCTGGTCCTTCCGCTGCTCGTGCTGACCGGCCTCACCATGTCGCCGGCAGTGGACACCGCCTGGCCGTGGCTCCCCGACCTTTTCGGCGGGCGGCAGTCGGCGCGGTCGATCCATTTCATCCTGGCCACGCTCACCACCCTGTTCATCCTCGTTCACCTGGTGATGGTGGTGCTTGCCGGGCCAATCAACGAGGTGCGTTCCATGATCACCGGGCGGTTTAGAATCCCGCAGCCGCCGGTGGGGGAGGAGGGGCAATGATCTCGCGGAGGCGCTTCATCGGATCGCTCGGAGTCGGCGCGGGCGGCTTGCTTCTCTCCGGCTGCGATCGGCTCAACCGGAGCGAGTCCTTTCGCGGAGTCCTGAGATCTTCCGAAGGGCTGACCATGCGGGCCCAGCGACTGATCACGGACCGTAACACGTTGGCCCGCGAGTTTCCGGAATCCGACCTGTCGCCGATCTTCCGCTCGAACGGGACGAGCATGCCGGAGTCTCCGGCCTATCAGGCGCTGATACCGAATGGTTTCGCGGACTGGCGCCTCGCCGTCGACGGGCTCGTCCAGCGGCCACTGTCGCTGTCGCTCGCGCAGCTTCGGGCAATGCCGACGCGCACCCAAGTCACGCGCCATGATTGCGTCGAGGGATGGAGCGCGATCGGCAAGTGGCACGGAGTGCCCCTGAAGACGGTCCTCGAGGCCGCGGGGCTGCGCGACAAGACCCGCTACATCGTCTTCCACTGCGCGGATTATTACGGGGCCTATCCCTATTACGAGAGCATCGACCTGGTGGACGCCTTCCATCCACAGACGATCCTTGCCTGGGGAATGAACAATCGTCTGCTAGACGTCCCGCACGGCGCACCGCTGCGGCTGCGTGTCGAGCGTCAGCTCGGCTACAAGCACGCCAAATATCTGATGCGCGTCCAGGCGGTGGATAGCCTTGCCGGAGTTTATCGAGGCAAGGGGGGCTACTGGGAGGACAGCACCGACTACGCCTGGTACGCGGGAATCTAGGCGAGCCGAGTGCCGGTCCTTGCGCTGCTCTTCTTCGCTACGGCGCTGCTCTATTCGGCGGTCGGGTTCGGCGGCGGGTCGACCTATAACGCCCTGCTCGTGCTCGCCCGCACCGACTATCGTGCAGTCCCGGCAGTCGCGCTCACCTGCAACATCCTCGTCGTCATCATCGGTAGCCGGCGCTTTGCAACCGCCGGCCATGTGCAATGGCGAAGGATCTGGCCGCTTTTTACTTTGTCGGTTCCGATGGCGTGGGTGGGAGGGCGAATCATGGTCGGCGAGGCCTTGTTTGTTGGCCTTCTCGCCGCTTCCCTCTTCTTGGCCGGAATGACGATGCTCTGGCGATCCGAACCAGAGGACATGCCCACCGCGGCCCCGCGGGCGACCTGGGCCGAGCCCCTGATCGGCGGCGGCCTTGGCTTCCTTGCCGGAATCGTCGGGATCGGAGGCGGCATCTTCCTGGCGCCTATTCTTCACCTGCTGCGCTGGGACCGCTCGAAAGCGATCGCAGCGACCTGCTCGGTCTTCATTCTCGTCAACTCCGTCCCGGGACTCATCGGTCAGCTGTCGAAGGCCGATGGGTACGACCGGATGCAGGCGATTGTGGCGCACTGGCTCCTGTTTCCGGCCGTCGCGGTCGGCGGTGTCGTCGGATCGACGATCGGAAGCCGCCGGCTCGCCGCGCGCTATGTGCGGATCGCGACGGCGCTGCTCGTCCTCTATGTCGCGGTCCAGCTCGCCGTGCGCTTCGGAACGATCGTCTCGAGGCCGGCGGCATGATCGATCCGTTTGGGCGCAGGATCACCTATTTGCGGGTTTCCGTGACGGACCGCTGCGACCTGCGCTGCACCTATTGCATGCCGCAGCGGATGAGCTTCCTTCCAAAGGCGGAGGTGCTTTCGCTCGAAGAGCTCGACCGGCTCTGCTCGTTGTTCGTCGAAAAGGGCGTTCGCAAGCTTCGACTCACCGGGGGCGAGCCCCTCGTGCGCCGCGATGTCCTCTGGCTCTTCGAGCGCCTCGCGCGGTTTCTCGACCGCGGCGAGCTTGACGAGCTCACGCTGACCACCAACGGATCGCGCCTTGCCGAGCACGCCCGGGACCTGGCGAGCGTGGGAGTCCGCCGCATCAACGTGTCTCTCGATAGCCTCGATCCGGATAGCTATCGCAGGATCACGCGCGGAGGCGACCTGGAACGGACGATCCGCGGAATCGACGCCGCGCTCGCGGCGGGTATCGAGGTCAAGATCAACTCCGTGGCGCTGCTCCGCGACAATCTAGAGGAACTGCCGGAACTCGCCCGCTGGGCGCACGAGCGTCACATGGCCATCACCTTCATCGAGGTGATGCCGATGGGGTTCGTGGAAGCCGACCGTTTCGACCAATATGTGCCGATGAACGAAGCGCGGCGCCGGCTGGAGCGGCGCTGGACGCTTCAGGACACACCCTACCGTTCGGGTGGCCCGGCGCGTTACGTAACCACGGATGAGGGCGGGCTCATCGGCTTCATCACGCCGCTCAGCCACAATTTCTGCGCCTCGTGCAACCGCGTTCGCCTGACCTGCACCGGCAAGCTCTACATGTGCCTCGGTCGCGATGCGGCGGTCGACCTGCGAACACCGCTTCGATCCGGGCTAGGCGACGATGCGCTGGAGCGCGCGCTCGACGAGGCGATCGGCCGAAAGCCCGAGGCGCACGATTTCTCGATCAGCCATTCGGGAGCGGCTCCGGCCGTCGAGCGCCAGATGTCTGTGACGGGGGGCTGAGCTGGTCAAGATCCTATTCTTCGGGCGGCTGGCCGACGCTGCCGGCGCAGCGCAGTTCGCGGTCGAGCTCCCGCCTGGCATCTCCAGCACGGATCAGCTCGGCGATTGGCTGGCGAGTGACAATCCCGTCCTGCTCGAGGAGCTCCGATCCGGACGGGTCCGGATCGCCGTGAACCAAGAGCTGATAGGAGGCGATGCTCCGGTCCGTCCAGGTGACGAAATCGCCTACCTTCCACCCGTGAGCGGCGGATGATCAGGGTTCAGTCCGAGCCATTCGACCCGGCCGCCGAGTTGGCGCAATTTATCGCCGAGGCGAAAGGGGCCGGGGCCGTTGTCTCCTTCGTCGGCATCGTGCGTGGCCGGAGAGCGGACGAAACAGTCGATGTGCTCGAGCTCACCCATTATCCGGCGTTCACCGAGAAAAGCATGGGCGAGATCGCAAAGCTCGCATCCGCGAGGTTCCCGATCCAGCAGCTCGCGATAGTGCATCGCTTCGGCCAGCTTTCTCTGTGCGAGCCGATCGTGTTCGTGGCCGCGGCGGCCGAACATCGCCGAGCGGCATTCGAAGCGGTCGATTTCCTGATGGATCAGCTCAAGTCGGAAGCCGCCTTCTGGAAGAAGGAGCACGGTCCGGGCGGTTCACGGTGGATCGAGCCGACGATCGAGGACCGGCAGGACCTGGAACGCTGGATGGAGGACCAGCCATGAGCCACGGAATCGACGAAATAAGTCGGCCCTCGCGCGCTTTGGCGGCTCGCGCAGGGGATCGGGTTGAGATTCTTCCGATTGGAGGGTGCGTGTAAGCGGACGCAGTTTCGGGTCAGTCCGCGCTCATCCTTATTGTGGGTCCTATGCCGGGTCCGATCGGTAGCGGAACCAGAGCGTCGCGAAGCGGCGAACCCGCAGCGCTCCTGGATGTAGCCAGCTGATCGTCAGCAGCGCCATCTCATATGCCTCCGTCGGCGAAACGGCGGACGGCAAGCTCGAACCTGTCGGCATACGCGTCGAGCTGCAACGCGATCTTCAGCAGCGCTGCCTTCGCTTCAGGATCGCCGGTCTCGCTCGAAAGGCGCCGCGCGAGTTCTGCCTTCCTGCGGATGGCCGAAACGGATTCATGGTTCGCCAACCGCACACCCCCTCACTGAGGAAGAAGGCCCGCCCTTCCAGGGGCCAGGGCGGGCCTTCCCCCGAGGTTTCATGGCGGTCCCCGGAACCGCTTGCACCCGCGATCATCGGGGGATCGCAGCCGCGCCCATTCGTTACCATTGACCGACTTGCTGTGAACCCGGCCAACCTGACCGATGTGGTTAGATTGCTAAATTTCAACAAGATACTGAACGAACTTCAACGAAGAGCGAGGAGCTCATCCATCACGGCGCGGCCGTAGACGGTGAGTCGAACGCAGGTCGCACGGCGGTCGGTCCTGGACTCGGTGCACTCTACAAGGCCCTTGTCATTGAGATAAGAAATCCACCGAATAGCCGAGGAATAAGGTACGCCGGCCGGCTTCGCGAGGCTGGTCAGCGAGGTCTCTGTCTGGCCGGACCGCACATAAAGACAAAGGAGCAGATCGAAAACCGGTTCGCCGATTACGGCCCTGCCCAGCAGTCGCTCACGGGCCCGGCGCACCCGAAGGATCGCTTCGGCTCGCTCGAGCAACGCGCCGAACGGCATGCCCGCGGAGGACCCTTCCTGCAATTGCTCTGTTGCCAGAAGCATCGAGAACCGATGTCCCGCGCTGAATGCCTCCGGGTGTGCCGAAATCCAGTCCGCGGCCACGTCTCCGGTTGACAGGACGTCGAAGTTCCACCCCACGAAGCGGGTGTTCCTCGCACCATATTCGAGCGGCCGGCCGACGCCGAGGACCTCCCTGACACATCCATCGGGGTGGATCGTTCGAAAGCGCACAGCGTAAGGTGCGCGATGCATCAGTGAGGCAGTAAGCGCCTGGCGAACCGGCGCCAGGTCGCCGGCATGGAAGCGGCTCGCCCATTCGCTCTCAGTCAGCCGGACGTCGGAATCCGACCCCAAGCCAAACATGGTCCTGCTGTGGCGGCACAGAGCAAGCATGCCCGTGGCGAGATCGAGGTCCCAACAGCCGGCAGGCATGGAAGAAGTCATCATCGAAATGTCACACTACCGTTGGAGACTCACGTCTTCGTCAGTTAATCGATGTTATTGACGTCGGTAAGACGACATTTCAAAAAGTTGCGGTGGGCGGCGCTTATCCAAGGAGGATGGCGCGCAGGGGCGGGCAGGTCCTGTCTTGAGTTTTCATGCAGTTAGCCTGAAGGCAGGGAAGTGCGAACCTCCCGTATTTGCCCATAGTTTCTTCATGGCAAGTTCCCCACCGCAAAGTCCGGCCCGATGCCCTCCAGCAACTGATCAAGAGGACAACCCGGTTTCAGCGATGGTGCTTAGTTGCGGCGGTTCTCTCTAGCCAAGAAAGTTCATAGCACTGAGCTAGAGATTATGCTAATGCGAATCAATCGCAGTTAGGGGTGATGGAGGACAGATCGATTGCGCACGAACTGGATGCACTCGATCCGGCAGCCATATGGCCAGTCAGTGGGCCATCGAGCCTGGCTCCTATGCATTCCACAACCGATTGGCACAGCATCAGCAAGAAGCTGGCGGCGGCCGACTAGAGGGAGGGGACTGATGGACGAAGACACGCTCTATTTCGAACGAAGGGCATCCGAGGAGTTACGCGCTGCAGCGAAGGCGCAGCACCCGAGGGCTCGGGAAGCGCATCTGATGTTGGCCCGACGCTACCACGATCTAGCCAGCATAGACGCGTCACGCTGATCGATTGAGGCATTCGAGATGGTGCTGAGGACTGGATGCTGATCAAGATCGAAGTCACGCCCAATCCGGCCGCGCGACGGTTTCTGCTTCCGCGGCAACTGCCATTGGACAGCCCGCTTGCATTCGATCGTTCGTCGGAACGACGCCCGCGCTTTGCCGACCGGCTATTCAACATCGGCGGCGTGACGGATCTTCTGTTCGCACGTGAATTCATATCGGTCACCCGCGATGCTTGTGCGGCGCCATGGTCCGATCTCCAATTCGACGTCGTCGGCGAGATCACCGAAGCCCTGGCAGAAGGTGAAGATTCCGAGCTTGATCATTGGACCGTGGACGAGGCTCCGGCCGATGGTCCGATCGAGCAGCAGATTGCCGAGCTCCTCCGGACCCGCATTGCGCCGAGAGTCGCTCGCGATGGCGGCAACATCACGCTCCTCGGCTATCGCGACGGCGTGGCCACGGTCCAGCTGCAGGGCGCTTGCGGAGGATGCCCGTCCGCACTCATGACTCTCAAGCGCGGTGTCGAAACCACGCTCAAGCACTACATTCCCGAGCTCCAACGCGTCGAAGCGGCGCTCGAATTCAATTCCTACAAGCCATTCTGGAGAACGATGCTGGAGGCCCGGGGGGCCAAGTTCCGTAACGGATAGTCGCGAGAGAGGATCGGAAATGGCCCAAATCGACATGACTGACGGTAGCTTTGAAGTTGATGCCGCGACGATCGGGAATGGACTGGGCCTCGACCCTTCCGCCGTTCCTGCGCTCATGAAAGCGGGAGAAATCACAAGCGCCTGCGAGCGAGGCGAGGGCGCCGACGCCGGTCGTTACCGTCTGACGTTCTCGCAAGGCGCCAAGCGTTATCGAATTACCGTCGATACCGCCGGCGCCATTCTCGCTGCAGAGCACGGCTGAAAACGCGACGGGGACGGCCAGTGAGATGGACCGGGCGCAGTTTTACTGGACAACAGGAAAGGCTGTGGTGCCCAGGGGCGGAATCGAACCACCGACACCGTGATTTTCAGTCACGTGCTCTACCAACTGAGCTACCTGGGCATTCGCGGTTGGGCCGGTCGGCCCGCAGGCGAGCCGGCTCCCTACCGGTCACCATCCTCGCTGTCCACCCTGTCGGGATCGGCCGCTGGGCCGGGGATGCGATAGCCTTCGCCGAGCCAGCGAAGCAGGTCGCGATCCTTGCACCCGCGGCTGCAGAACGGCGCATAGTCCGTGCTCTCCGGCTTACCGCACAGCGGGCATGTCTTTGGCTTGTCAGGGCTTTTCGGCATACCCGCCTGACATGGGGAGGGCGGCATCCGTACGCAACTCGATCGTTCCTCCCAGCTGCCGCGAGAGCGCTTCGATCCACTCTTTGTGGCGGCCGAGAACGGCGATCAGCGCTGGATGGGCGACCAGTCGCCTTGATCCGGGTGGCTCGAACGCAACACGCCGCAGCAAGGCTCTCGCTTCGAAAGCGGCACGATCCTGCGCCAGCTCCACCAGCGACGCGCGCTGGCGCGG
>DASUCP010000226.1:0-5285 GCA_036275975.1 Sphingomicrobium sp. | reverse complement strand
GACCTGCGCAAGGCAATCGGCAACGATCCCAAGATGGCGGTGATGATCGTCCATGGCTGGGACGATCTGTCCTGCCCGTATTTCGGCTCGAAGCTGATCATGGACCAGATGCCGCCTGAAGGGCCGTTCCAGAACATCCAGCTTCACGTCTATCCGGGCGGCCACATGTTCTACGCGCGGCCGGACAGCGGCTCGGCGTTCAAGCGGGACGCGATGCGGCTCTACGCGGGTCGCTGATCATCATGGCGCCGAGGAGCCCGGCCGCAACTGCCCCAACCATGTACCAGCCGGGGGCGACTGGGTTTCCGGTCCAGTGGATCAGCAGCTTCTCGATAAGCTGTGTCGTGCCGCCGAAGATGGCGATCGCGAGCGCGTAGACGAGGCTGAGCGCGCCGGCGCGAACGCGCGCGGGCAGCGCCTGCATGAAGAGCAGGATCGCTGCTGACGATCCGAAGATGTGAAGCAAAGTGAGGAGGCCGGTCGCGCCTAGGAGCGCGGTCGAGCTCCGCTCGGCGTTAAGTACATAGAAGCTCGGCACGGCGAGCAACATCAGCGCGAGCCATGGGCCTACCAGTACGCGCTTTGCTCCATAGCGGTCGACCAGCCAGCCGGTCGCGAGATCGCATATGGCTCCAACGAGGCCGAGCACGATCGCGGCTCCGAATGCTGAAGCGACCGCCATGTGCAGCGTGTCCTGCGCATAGGTGGTCAGGTAATCGAGGGTGTAGTTGCTGATCGTGCCCGCCCCGAGGATGAGCATCCCTGCCCCAGCCGTGATCAGTAGCGGGCGAAGGCTTCCTGGAGGCGCCGGTTCTTTTGCTTCGGCGGGAAGCGTCTCTTCCAAAGTCCGGCGAAGCGCTAGACCGAACGGAACAATTGAAGCGCCAATGAGGAAAGCGATCCGCCAACCCCAGGCATCGAGCATCGGTGCGCTCATCAGCGACGAGAGCGAGAAGCCGACGATACCGGCAACGAGCACCGCAGCATCTGCAGTCGCAAGATGGATGGAGAGATAGAGGCTCTTCCGGTGGGGAGGCGCCGCTTCCAGCAGGAAAGCCGCATTCGGCCCGACCTCACCGCCGAGGCCGAAGCCCTGGATCAGCCGGAACAGCACCGCGACCACGGACGCGGCCACACCGGCGACGTGATACGAAGGCGTCAGCGCCAGTCCGGTCACGCCAATCCCCATCAGCGTGAACGACAGGATCATTGCCGGCTTTCGCCCGCGGCGGTCCGCCATTCGGCCGATGATCAGCCCGCCCAGGGGCCGGCTCACGAACCCGACGCCGAAGGTCGCGAGCGAGAGGATCAGGGAATGCGATGCATCCCCCGGGAAGAGCGTCCGCCCGATCTGGACCGCGAAGAAGCTGTAAGTGACGAAGTCGTAGAACTCGAGCGCGTTGCCGGACGCGACGGCCGCGATCTGGGCTGACGTCAGCCGTGGCCTTGCAGACTCCTCTGCCGACATTGCCCTCTCCCCGCGCTGGTGCTCCTATGCTGCGGCCAGCAAGTCAACGATGGAAGCAGGCGGCAAGCTCGACGTGGGTCGACCAGCGGAACTGGCCGACGGGTCGAATCCAGTCGAGGGAATAGCCGCCGTCGACGAGCGTCTTGGCGTCACGTGCAAAGGTTGCTGGGTTGCAGCTCACGTAGGCGATACGGCTGACGGGCGAGCTGGCGAGCGCCATCGCCTGCTCCTCCGCGCCGGCCCGCGGCGGGTCGAGGATCACCGCATCGAAGCCCCTCAACTCCTCCTTATTGAGGGGACGTCGATACAGATCGCGGTGCTCGACGATCATCGCCGCAGCAGCCTGCTTGAGCGCTGCCGACGCATCGCGCGACGCTTCCGCAGCGTAGCGGGCGCCGATTGCGAGCCCGAAGGTGCCAAGGCCGGCAAAGAGTTCGGCAATGCGTGACGCACCTGAGGTCGCATCGCGAACCGCTTCGACCAGTGCAGCTTCGCCGTCTTCAGTCGCCTGCAGGAAACCGCCGACGGGGAACGCTACGCGCTTGCTAGACAGCGTCACGGTCGCAGGTCGCGGCTCATAAATCGTCTCGGCACCGAGACCATTGTCGATGCTGAGTCGAGCGAGACCGCGCTCGATGGCGAATGACGTCAGTCGCTCGATTTCGTCGAGACCATCGGCGCCAACGCCTTTCAGCAGCACGTCGGCACCGCCATCGATCAGTGTGAGCTGGACCTCAGCGGTGCGGCGCGGCTCGAGCAGGCCGCCCAGAAGCTCGCGAAGCGGCTGCACCAGCGCGAACAGCTCGGGCCTGAGGATGTGGCATTCGTGAATGTTGACGATGCGGTGCGACTTCTCGGCATTGAACCCGACGACCGCGTTCTTGCCGACTTTCAGCGCCCGCAGAGTCGCACGACGTCGGGAGCACGGCGGCGACAGATGCGGCGGGCGGATCTCGGTCGTGAGGCCATGCTGCGCCAGCGCGGTCTCAACCCGTGATGCGAGATATCCGCGATACGCCTCGTCGTCGGCATGCTGCAACTGGCAGCCGCCGCACTCCGGGAAATGCCGGCAGGGCGGCTCCTGGTGGTGTGGACCAGGCGCCAGCGCTCCATCGTCGAGCAGAGCATCGCCGGGGACGCCGAACGGCACGTGCGCGCCGCTCGGCGTTACGCCGTCACCGCGTGCCGCAATTCGTACGATCAGTTCAGCGGTTGGCGCCTCGTTCTCCTTCGCCTTGGCTTCCGCTTCCGCCGAGCTCATCCGCGAGCGCGTTGGCGTGGTAAACCTTGCGCAGCGCTTCACTGACGGCCGCCGTGGAAACGGCGACGGAGCGGTTGAGCGTGGGATCGTAGCCGTAATCGCCGCCGAGGCTGTAGATATTCCCGTCGAAGATGGCCCCGATCACCTCGCCGTTGGCATTGATCAGCGGCGAGCCGGAATTGCCTCCAATAATGTCGTTGGTGCTGGAGATGTTGAACACGGTATCCGGAGTGAGGCCGTTTTTCGCCGCGATCCATCGCGGATCGAGGTCGAAAGGCGGCTTGCCGGTAGCCCGTTCGTAAAGTCCCTTGAAATAGGTGAACGGCGGCACGATCGTGCCGATATGCGTCCAGCCGTCGATTTTCCCGTAGGATAGGCGCAGCGTGAAAGTAGCGTCCGGATAGACGCTGGTGCCGTAGGCGGCGAACCGCGCCTTGGCGATCTTCTCCGATGCCGCTTGGATTGGCCCGTCGACGCGGTTGTCCCAGTCGCTCCTGAGCTTGCGAGCCTCCGGGTCGATCCGAAGATAATATTGGATCATCGGGTCTTTGGACGCCTGGATCGCGGCCCAGCCGCCGTTCCACAATTGCTTGCGGACGGTCGCATCGCCGAGCTTCGACTGCGCGAGCTTGGCCGAAAGGTCCTCCGGGCTGTCCTTGCCGAGCAGCAGGTGCGTGTAAGGGTTATCCGCGGTCAAATACTCGCGCGACTTCGTCAGCCAGAATTCGAGCAGCAGCTGCTCGACCTTGGGGTAGACGGGGGCCGGGTCGAGGACCTGCTTTTCAAGCAGCGGCAGTTGCGTGTCGGAATAACCCGGCATCCGCTCCGCCGAGGGCTTCCGGCGTTCGGCGGCCGCGCGTACCAGGCTCCGCGCATAGCGGTAGAGATCGGAGCCGATTGGACCGCCCTCGACCATGCGGTACGGCAGGTACAGGGCCGCAAGATCCTTCTGCGCATCGGCGATCGTCGCCCACGGATCGTCGAATGAAGGACCAAGATTAAGCTGCGCTACCTTCGCCTGCAGCGCTGCCTGCTGCGCCTGCTTTTGCGCCATGAGGTCTCCGCTGTTGAGCGCGAAGAGCCGCCCAAAATAAACCTTGTAGGAATTCTCGAGCCCAAACAGCAGGTCCTGCGCGATGCGCTTGTTCTCAGGCGATTCCTCACCGAATCGGATCAGCCGTCCGCGAAGCTCGGAGAATTGCACGAGGGTCATCGGGATCTGCAGGTCGCGCTGCGTCGCAAGCTGTGCAGTTGTCAGCTGGCGGTCAGTGCCGCCGGGATTGCCGGCAACGAACGCAGGCTCGCCCGCGGTCGGCGCGCTCGCGTTCCACTTGAGGTGGCCGGGCGTCGCGACCGGCGCTCCGTTCTCGTACAGGCGGACGAAAGCGCTATCCAGGTCGTAGCGCGGGAAGTTGAAATTGTCGGGATCGCCGCCGAAGAATGCGGTCTGCACGCCGGGCGAGAAAACCAGTCGGACGTCCGAATATTTGCGGTACTTGTACAGCTTGAACTGGCCGCCGTGGTACAGGTCGACTACCTGGCAGCGAAATTGCGGATCGCTGCCGCAGCCCTCCTTCTCAATGTTCGATTCTTCCGCCGTGCGCGCTTTGACCAGCGCCTCGCCCGAAAGCCCCTGGCCAGCGGCCTGCATTCGCGGCGTGACGTCACTAATCGAGGTCAGGATTTCGGCCTGCATGCCCGCGCATTTCCGCTCTTCCTGACGGCCGTGAGAGATATAGCCATGCGTGAAATAATCGTTCGCCTTGGTGGACAGGTCCTGCGCACAGCCGGCGACGCAATGGTTGTTCGTCAGGACAAGCGCCTGACCGCTGACAATCGAGGCGGAGCACCCGGTCGAGAGGCGCACCGCCGCGCCGCGGACATGATCGAGCCAGGCCTGGTCGATGTGCATGCCGTATTTGGCGTTCACAGCGGCTATGGGGAAATTGTCGAACGTCCACATGCCTTCATCTGCGGCAGCCGAAGACGAGAGCAGCACGGTGCTTGCGAGCAGCCGTGCGAACAGTTTCCGGTCCATGTGGAATCCCCCTCTTGTTTTGTCGCGAGCGTGGCGGCGGCTGCATACAGGCGAAGCCGCTAGGCAAGCAACGCCATGGCTGTTCCGATTTCGCCGGCAAGGTCGTCGGCGATCATATGTGGGCCTGCGATCTCCGCCGCTCGGCCGTGCAGCCACACTGCGGCGCAAGCGGCTTCGAAGGCGGCAAGCCCCTTCGCGCGCATCGCCGCGGCGACGCCTGCCAGCACATCTCCCGTGCCCGCAGTGGCGAGCCACGCCGGCGCAGGCGGCGCAAAACCGAGGTGGCCGTCCGGTGCAGCGACGAGCGTGTCCGGCCCCTTGTAGATGATCACTGCACCTGACCGCCGAGCCGCCTCCAGCGCGCGCTCCGGCTTGGAGCCATCAATCTCTCCGAACAGCTTTCGAAATTCCCCGTCATGCGGCGTCACGATCGCGCCCTGCCCCTTGAGCCGCTCGGGCTCGCCTAAATGCGTAATCGCGTCGGCGTCGATGACCTTCGGTGCCTTCGACGTCAGCGC
>DASUCP010000225.1:0-11040 GCA_036275975.1 Sphingomicrobium sp. | reverse complement strand
TTCTACCGGCCAGACTGGCTGTGGCTCGGCGGGCAAGGCAGCGTCATCAATGCCAAGTTTAACGCGCCCGACGGACCGATCTGCTCGGACCTGCGCGACGCCGGGGCGCTGCTCGCCGCGAGCGCCGACTTCAAGCACAGCTATCCGCACTCGTGGCGCTCGAAGGCGAAGGTCATCTACCGCTGCACACCGCAATGGTTCATCGCCATGGAAAAGCCGCTGCCGCATCTTCCGGCGGAGACGAGAGCCGAGCAGCGGTGGGACAATGAAGGCGGTTCCGATCCGAACGGGCGCGATCCAACGCTTCGTCAGCTCGCAGTGAATGCCATCGCCGCGACCCGCTTCGTTCCGGAGAAGGGCCGCAACCGCCTCGGCGCCATGGTCGAGCAGCGGCCCGACTGGGTGATCAGTCGCCAGCGCGCCTGGGGCGTTCCAATTGCGCTGTTCGTGGAGAAGAAGACGGGCGAGTTGCTCGTCGACCGTGACGTGAACGCGCGGATCGTGCAGGCCGTGCACGAACAGGGCGTGGATGCGTGGGATGCTTCGAACGCCGCCGTCTTCCTCGGCAATCGCAACCCCGACGATTACGAGATGGTCACCGACATTCTCGACGTCTGGTTCGACAGCGGCTGCACGCACGTCTTCGTATTGGAGAGCGGGCACTGGCCCGAGGAACGCTGGCCCGCCGACATCTATGTCGAGGGTTCCGACCAGCACCGCGGCTGGTTCCAGTCGTCGCTGCTCGAGAGCTGCGGGACGCGCGGGCGCGCGCCTTACAATGCCGTGCTGACTCACGGATTCACGATGGACGCCAAGGGCATGAAGATGTCCAAGTCGCTGGGCAACACGATCAGCCCCATCGACCTGATGAAGGAATATGGCGCGGACATCCTGCGCCTCTGGTCGCTGTCGGTCGATTTCACCGAGGACCACCGCATCGGCAAGGAGATCCTGGCCGGCGTCGCGGACCAATATCGCAAGCTCCGCAATACCTTCCGGTACCTACTCGGCGCGCTCGAGGGCTTCAGCGAGGAGGAAAGGCTCGACGATGTCTCGGCCTATCCCGAGCTCGAGCGCTACATGCTGCACCTGACGGCGGTGCTCGACCAGAAGCTGCGCAATGCGGTCGATGACTTCGACTTCAACACCTACGTTCGGGCGCTCACCGACTTCTGCAATGAGGATTTGTCGGCTTTCTATTTCGATATCCGCAAGGACATCCTCTACTGCGAAGTCGACGCCGGGACGGGCAAGCAGACCGAGCGGCGGCGCGCTTATCGCACTGTCCTCGACACACTGTTCCATGCGCTGGTGCGATGGTTGTCGCCGGTGCTGGTGTTCACCAGCGAAGAGGTGTGGGGCACGCGCTATCCCGACGCCGGGTCGGTGCACCTGCTTGAATGGCCGGTAGTGCAGCAGGTCGATGCCGACGAGGCGAAATGGACGGCGCTGCGCGAGCTTCGGACGCAGGTGACGGAGGCGATCGAGCCGCTCCGCCGCGATAAGGTGATCGGGTCGAGCCTCGAAGCCGAAGTAACGGTGCCGAGCTCAGAGGATCCTGCGCTCCTCGCAGAGCTGTTCATCACATCGACAGTCCACAACGGCGATGAGATCAAGGTGACGAAGACGTCGAACCATAAATGCGGGCGCTGCTGGCGGCACATGCCGGACGTGCGAGCGGACGGCGAACTCGATGCGCGCTGCGAGGCGGTGCTCAATGGCTAGATACCGCCTCGGCTTCCTCGTCGCGCTGATCGTTTTCGCGTTCGACCAGCTCATCAAGTGGGTCGTCACGCACCCGCTCGGCATCAATCAGATCGGCGACCAGCTGGTGCTGCTGCCAATCTTCAACTTCACCTACACACAGAACGAGGGCATCTCGCTCGGCCTGCTCAATGCGACCAATCCTCTCGGCCGCTGGATGCTGGTCGGGCTGACCGCCGCGATTGCGGTCGGCGTCGCGATCTGGATCGGCCGCGAGAAGAGCCGCATCGACCAGGCAGCGCTCGGGATGGTGCTCGGCGGAGCGCTCGGCAACATCCTCGACCGCGTGCGGTTCGGCTATGTCGTCGACTTCGCCGACCTGCATTTCGGCGACTTCCGGCCATTTCTTGTATTCAATGTCGGCGATGCGGCGATCAGCATCGCCGTCGTGATCCTGTTGCTCCGCGCGTTCCTGAGCCGTAAGGATCATCACGAAGGGCCAAGCCCCAAGGAGACTATCGAACATGCGTAAAGCCTTGACCGCGCTCGTGCTGGTGTCCGCGCTCGCAACGAGCGGCTGCGCCTCGCTGACGGGCAAGCGCCGGGCGCCCGACGAATTCGCCGTGGCGCGCAACGCCCCGCTGATCATCCCGCCTGACTTCAGCCTTGCTCCGCCGGTCGCGGGAACCGCCGGCCTTACGCCGAGCGAAGCGCAGCAGCAGGCGATCGACGCGCTCTTCGGCGGCCCTGCGCCGCGCAGCGCCTCGGAAACGAGCATGCTTGATGAAGCCGGCCGTGCCGACGCGCCGATCGGCATTCGCTCGACCGTGTGGGATCCGGACACGCGCATCGTCGACAAGGGCGCTGCAACGCTGCAGATCCTGTCGGCGCCGGCGGCAAACAGCAACGTCGCGTCGGCGCAGGCCGGACAGTAATCAGGGGCTGGGGAGCCAAGCCTAAATGGCAGAAGCAAATCTTTCTGGCCGCCTGGTCGAGATCGAATCGATGCTGGACCGTTCGCGTCGCCGCTTCGAGGAAGGCACGCGCCTGGTCGAGGAAGCGCACCACATGCTGGCCGAGATCCAGCAGGCGCTGATCGGCACTCCTCGAACAGTCTCGCCGGAGGATAGCGAAGAGGCCGCGTCGCGCCTGCTCCAGTCGCTGAAGGCTACGGGTGGCGAGATGCCGGAGAGCCTTTGCGGCGGGCGCCTGTCGGTCGACCAAGTGCAGCGTCTCATCCGCATCGACGGCCATCCGATCGGCATTACCGAGATGGAATATCGCGTGCTCGAACTGCTCGCCTTCGCGCGCAACAACGTGGTCACGCGCGCGATGCTCCTGAAGCATCTCTATCGCCGCGCCGACGACCAGCCGCAGCCGAAGATCATCGACGTGTTCATCTCGAAGCTTCGGAAGAAGCTTCGTAATGCGTCGGGCGGAGCGGAGTTCATCGAGACGATCCCGCAGCGCGGCTGGATCCTCCGCGACATCGACGAGAAGAGCGGGGCCTAAGCCCACTTCGATTCACTAATCGTTAGCCTTGCCCGCTTACTCCGGGGCAATGCTGAACCTCATTCCTCAGCCTGAACTTGAGCCGCGGCCGCAAGCCTATGCCGAAGCGGTGTCGAGGCTCGCCACTATTCGTCACGCGTTGCGGCTGGTCGATAGCGGGTTCAGCGCAGGTCCCGCCGACGATGATGCAATCGCCGGAGCCTGGGACCAGGCAGGAGAAGCTCGGCAGCGTTGGTTCGATAAGCGCTCGGAGCGGCTCGTCGGAGCGACTGCGGCCGGCGTCGAAGCTTTGGTGAGTGAGCGGCAAGACGGCCGCGAGCCCCATGCCTCGGCGAGCCAGACGCTGGTGGAGCAAATCCGGCGCGACCTTCAGGATATTGCCGGGGTAGTGCTGGGCTAAGCGGGGCCAACTGCCTTGGGCGTTCCAGGGTCCGCGCCCCATTCCGTCCAGCTTCCATCGTAGAGCTTGCCGGCATCGCTCCCGAGCAGGTGCGCGGCGAAGATGATGCTCGTCGCTGTCACGCCGGAGCCGCAGCTGGCGATGAACGGCTTGCTTGGGTCGAGGCCTGCGTCGGCGAAGATCTGGCGAAGCTCGGGCACCGACTTAATGGTGCCGTCCTCATTATAGAGAAGGCCGAACGGCAGGTTCCGAGCGCCGGGGATGTGTCCGCCCGCGATTCCGACGCGAGGCTCGGGCTCGGTCGCCTCGAAGCGCCCCTTGCCGCGAGCGTCAGCGAGCGCGCAGCCGGTGCCGGCCAGGATCTGCTCCTTGCTGAAAACCCCTCCATCAGCGGCTTTCGCCTCGAAGCGCACTTCGCGAGGCGGAGCTTCTCCGCTCTCGGTCGGCCGCCCTTCCGCGACCCACTTCTGGAAGCCGCCGTCCAGCACAGCGACGTCGCGCGCACCGAAGTGGCGCAGCGTGAACCATCCGCGCGCCGCGGTGTGGATGGGCGAATTGTCATAAACGACGATCCGATCGTCGCGGCCGACACCGAGGCGCTCCATGGCCGCTCCGAACTCCTCGGCGCTGGGAAGCATGTGTGGCGCCGGGTGGGAGTGGTCGGAGAGCTCATCGATGTCGAGGAAGCGGGCGCCCGGGATGTGCCCCTCCAGATATTCGTTGCGGCCGCTCCGACCAGAGGCGGGCATGTGCCAGCTGGAGTCGACCACAACGAGGTCGGGCTCACCGAGATGCTCCGCGAGCCACCCGGTCGAGACGAGCGATTCCATTTGCGCAAGATAGGCTGCAAAGTGCCGCGATGGCGACCCAGGAGATCAAGCTTCACCCGAGCTGGCTCGAGCGCGTAGGCGGCGAGTTCGGCGAAGGCTACATGGCCGATCTGAAACGCTTCCTCATGGCGGAGAAAGAGAAGGGCAAGCGCATCTTCCCAAAGGGCTCGGAGTGGTTCCGGGCGCTCGACCTGACGCCCCTGAACAAGGTGCGGGTCGTGATCCTCGGGCAGGATCCGTATCACGGCGCGGGCCAGGCGCATGGCCTCTGCTTTTCGGTGCAGCCCGGCGTCCAGCAGCCGCCGAGCTTGGTGAACATCTTTAAGGAGCTGAAAAGAGACCTCGGCATCGAGCCGGCGCACCACGGCTTTCTCGAACATTGGGCGAATCAGGGCGTGCTGCTGCTCAACAGCGTGCTGACCGTCGAGATGGGGCGCGCGGCGTCGCACCGCGAACGCGGGTGGGAGAGGTTCACCGACAGGATCATCGCCGAGATCAACGCCAAGGCCGAGCCCGTCGTGTTCACGTTGTGGGGCAGCTACGCGCAGAAGAAGGCGGCGTTCGTGGATACGTCGCGGCACATGGTGCTGAAGGCGCCGCACCCCTCGCCGCTATCGGCGTACAGCGGTTTCTTCGGCTGCCGCCATTTCTCGAAGGCGAACGCGTTCCTAGAGAGCCGCGGACTTCCGCCCATCGACTGGGCGCTGCCTGAACCGTAGAAGGCGCGGCGATGGACACGACGCACCTCGGCAAGACCAGCGCGCTCCCTGCTTCGCCGGAAGAGGCGGTGCTCGACTATGTGCCGAACCCCCGCGCCGGTGCGCTGTATCTTGTGCGCTTCACGGCGCCGGAATTCACCTCCCTATGCCCGGTGACCGGACAGCCCGACTTCGCCCACCTCGTCATCGACTATGCGCCGGGCGAGACGATCGTCGAGAGCAAGAGCCTCAAGCTGTTCCTCGGCTCCTATCGCAACCATTGCGGATTCCATGAGGATGTGACGGTCGGCATCGGCCAGCGGCTCGTCGCCGAGATGCAGCCGAAATGGTTGCGTCTCGGCGGCTATTGGTATCCGCGCGGGGGAATGCCGATCGACGTCTTCTGGCAGTCCGCCGAACCGCCCCACGGCTTGTGGCTGCCGGACCAAGGCGTCGCTCCCTACCGTGGCCGCGGATAGAATTGCCGTCCTCGGCGCCGGGTCGGTCGGCTGCTTCATCGGCGGGACGTGGCAGGCCGCCGGGCTGCCCGTGAGCTTTATCGGACGTCCGAAAATCGCGCGCGACATCCACCAGCATGGGCTGACGGTCAGCGATTATTCGGGCTGGTCGGCGCGCCTGAAAGACGTGGACTTCGCGTGCGTGCCGGCGCCGCTCGGCGACGCCGACATCGTTCTCGTAACGGTCAAGAGCGGAGCGACCGAAGAGGCTGCTCGCGAGATTGCGGACAATGCGCGTGATGGCGCGCTGGTTATCAGCTTCCAGAACGGGGTCAGCAACGTCGATGTGCTGAAGCGCGAGCTCGGCGATCGGTTCGAAGTCGTGCGCGGGATGGTCCCTTACAATTGCGCTTATTTGGGCGAGGGGCGCTTTCACAAGGGCGTGGCTGGCGCTCCGTTATACGTCGAGGATCGTGCCCGCACGCGTGAGTTGGCGAGGCGTGTCGGCGCAAGCCCGGCGGCGATCAGGCTGTCGGACGATATGCTCGGCCTTGCCTGGGGCAAATTGCTTATCAACCTTAACAACGCGATCAACGCGCTGTCAGGGCGGACCCTACGCGAAGAGCTTCAGGAGCGCGATTATCGGCGCGTGCTCGCGGCTGCGATGCGCGAAGGCCGGCAGCTGCTGAGGCGCGCGGGAATCCGGCCGGCCAAGGTCGGCGCTGTGGGACCGCGCCTTCTGCCGAGCGTGATCGGATCGCCCGACTGGCTGTTCAACAACGTCTTCATCAAGAAATGGAAGATCGACGCCAAGGCGCGCTCGTCGATGTCGGACGACCTCGCCCATGGCCGCAAGACCGAGGTCGACTATATCAACGGCGAGCTGGTGCAGCTGGCGCACCGGCTGCACGTCGACGCGCCGATTAACCGCAAGATCGTCGAGCTGATCCGCAAAGCCGAAGCGGGTGCAGAGCCGCTTTCGCCCGCTGACCTTCGCCGCGAGGTTCTAGGCCGCTAGCCGTTTACCGCGGCGTGATCTCGTGCGGCGGCGTGATGTGGCCCTCGGCCACTGCAGGTGCCGAACCCGCCTGATTGCGAGTCCAGGCATAGAGCCCGAGCACCAGCACCGCGAAGATCAGGATGCCGAGCGGAATCGCCCATCCGAAGTTGCTGACCACTGCAAGCGGCGCGTCCTTGTTGGTCGCCGCGACAATGCCCGCGAAGACCACCCCGAAGAGGCTCTCTCCAACGATGAAGCCGGTCGCGAGGAGGACGCCCAGGCGCTGTGCGAATTCCGGACTGGGAGCCCGCGTAGCCCACTTCTCGTAAAGATAGCCGAGCACCGCCCCGATCGGGATCAGCAGCGTCAGCGCCATCGGCAGGTAGATGCCCATGCCGACTGCGAGGGGAGGAAGAGCGCCGCGCTTCGAATAGCGGAGCAGCTCGTCGATGATCACGACGACGACGCCGATCAATGCGCCCCAGCCGATGAGCGTCCAATCGAGATTGCCGCCAAGCACGCCCTGCGCGATCGCGGAAATCAGCTGGGCTTGCGGGGCCGCGAGCGCCGTCGCTTTCGCGCCGGGCGCGCCCTGGAAGGTGAAGGCCGTGTTGAGGACGTCGAGAATCGGCGGGATCACGACCGAGCCGAAGATCACGCCGAGGACGAGCGCTACCTGCTGACGCCATGGCGTTGCATCCACGAGCTGCCCCGTCTTCAGGTCCTGCAGGTTGTTGTTCGAGATCGTTGCGACGCCGAACACCACGGCTGTGACGAACAGTGCGAATGCCACGAGCGACTTGGATGCGTCGCCGGTCACGCCCGGAAAGAGCAATGCGAGGATCAGCGCGATGCCGAGGACCGACAGGATGCCGACGCCGGAGATCGGGCTGTTCGACGCGCCGATGAGGCCGGCCATGTAGCCGCAAACCGCGGCGATCACGACGCCCGCGATCAGGATGTAGACGATCGAAATGAGGATTGTGGCCGTCGGGCTGGCGGCGATCGGGTTGGTGCTTGCGAAGGCGTAGAGCAGCAGGCCGACCGGGATCATCGAAAGGAGGATCACCAGCGTGACCATCCCGATCGGGATGTCGCGCTCGGTGATCGGCAGCGCCTCACCGCGCCCGGCCTTTCGTTCGCGGTTGGCGACGAGCGCTCCGCGGATGCCAGCAATGATAGGGCCGATGATCCGCAGCAGGGTCCAGATGGCGGCGATGCCGATTGTGCCGGCGCCGATGAAGCGGACCTTGTGCACAAATATGTCGCCGATGAAGTCGTCGAGGCTGGTGCCTACCGGGATCGCGCCCGCGATCGAGGTGTAATGTGGAACAAGGAACGCCCAGCTGATCAGCAGCCCTACGAACATCGCCGCGCCGACGGCCAAGCCGACGAGATGGCCCACGCCGATGAGCGCGAGCGAGAAGCTGGTCGAGACCTGGGTCGCACCGGAACCCGTACGGAAGCTCTTCGCTGCGGCTGACGCTACAACGCCGAGTGCTGCAAGGAGTGCGTAGCCGGCGGACGCGATCGAGCTCCAGATGATCATGACGAGGCCGCGCCGGTTCTCCTCCGCGCCGCCGATACCGGCGCCGACCTTCAGGACTTCAGCGGCGGCGACGCCTTCCGGATACGGCAAGTCGGTTCCGGTCACGAGGGCGCGCCTCAGCGGCACGGAGTACATGACTCCGAGGATGCCGCCGATGCCGATCACGGCGACCGAGAGCCAGTAGGGGAAGCCCGTCCACCAGCCGACCATGACCAGGCCGGGGAGCACGAAGATGATCGCCGACAAGGTGCCCGCCGCGGACGCGATCGTCTGGACGATGTTGTTTTCCTGGATGGTGGAGTCGCGGAAGGCCTTGAGCACCGCCATCGAGATGACCGCTGCCGGAATCGATGTAGCGAAGGTGAGGCCGATCTTGAGCCCGAGGTAGACGTTTGCGGCGGTGAAGACGACGGTGATCAAAGCGCCGAGGATGATGCCTCGGATCGTCAGTTCCTTGATGTTCTCGCCGGCGCGCAACGCCGTCTCTTCTCGTGCCATTCTCAACTCCCCCTGAGATTGTCGCATGTGCCCGCCGGCGCCGGCGTCGAGTGGCGGCGGATGGCGCGCCATTCGCCGCCGTCATTGACCCAGACGTCCGTAAGCAGGACGCAGTCCTCGATTACCCGCCCCAGATATTTGAGCCTCCAGCGCGCGTGAACCGTACCGATCAGCACGTCGGGCAGGACGGTCGCGTCGCGCACGTCGAGCTCGATCGTGTCCACCTCGCGGCGCTGGATCGCATCGAGCCATTCGTCGCGGCGCATCATGAACGGGCCGGTCGAGCGCGTGCCGATCAGCACGAAGTCCGGATGGACCAGCGCCCGAAGGCGCTCCATGTCTTTCTTGCACAGGGCATCGCGCCACTCGCGCTCCAGCCCATCGATGACCTGACAGTTGTTTTCGGCCACTCAAACCCTCTTCGGCCACTCTCTTTAAGGCACAATCCTGAGAAGGCGAGTCCTCTGCAGCGTACAAGCTTGTGAGCCTTCGCCGGGCGGGTTAGGCTTCGCCTTCGAGTGCAGACGTGTCGATAGGGGGATTGAGCATGTCCGACGAGAAACCCGGCGCAGAAGTTGACGTCACCAGGGACTGGCGCGCCTCGCAAGGCCAGAAGTCCACGGCCACCCGCCTTCGTATCTTCGCTGCAATCGCCTGGGTTATCGCCATCGGGACCGAGATCGCGGGCGTCGTCATGCTCCGGCAGCACAAGTTCGACCACGGCAACCTGCCGCTGCTGATCGGCCTCCTCGTCGTGATCGCGATCTTCGCCATCGGCGGCAACCTGATGTGGAAAGCCGCCAACCGCCACGATCCCGCCCGCGAGTCCGACCCGGCGCGGTTCTTCTTCCAGAACCAGCTCGGCGCAATCATCACTGTGATCGCCTTTCTGCCGCTCATTGTCCTGATCTTCATGGACAAGGACATGGACCCGAAGAACAAGAAGATCGCGGGCGGCATCGGCGTGGTGCTCGCCGCTGTCGCGGCGTTCATTGGGATCGACTTCAACCCGCCGTCGGTCGAGAAATACACGCAGGATATGAACAAGTGCGCGGCCGAGATCAAAGCGAACCAACCGACCAACGATTGCTCACCCGAGGTCGCTCAACAGGCGCAGGACATCGCGAGGGACAGCAAGACGGTGACGGACGCCACCAAGACGCCCGCAAACCCGAGCGGCCAGGACGTCGTCTACTGGATCGCCCCGGAGAATGGGGCCAAGAAATCTGCGACGCCCCACGTCTTCCACATCTGCGCAGGCGTGAGCCCGCTTCGCGGAAAGACCGTCAACAGCGGTTCTGTGACGCAGGCCTATTCCGAGAACGCAACCCGGATCACCAAGCAGATCCCGATGGAGCAGAAGCAGTGCGGGTTTGCGAATGCGGCATCGGACAAAGGCGCGGCGCCCGCGACTGCTCCAGCAGGTAAAGCCTGAAGAGTTGCGGCGGCTTGCTAGCCGCTGATCTTTACGCCGACGAAGCCCTCGGGCGTATTGCCGCGCTTGATCAGCAGCAGAACGCTCGAACGGCTTGCCTTGCGGGCCGCGTCCACGCCGGCGATCACCTGCGCCGGGCTCGTCACCGGCTGGTTGTTGACCGACATGATGAGGTCGCCGCGCTGAAGACCCTCCTCCGCCGCGTCGCTGTTCGGATCGACGGAGGTGATGATCACGCCGCGCGCCGTTGCCGGCAGGTTCGCGGCCCGTGCCAGCTCGGGCGTTAGAGGCGCCAGCGAGAGGCCGAGAGCCTTCGTCGGCGCCGTTGCGCTCGTACCATTGCCGGTGGCGCCCTGCGTTCCCGTGTCGCCCCCCGCGATCTTGTTGAGCGCCTCTTCCGTCGGACGGTCGGCGAGCGTCACATATACGGTTCCGTGCTTCGCGTTGGGCGTGCCCGCGCCGCGAATGATCTCGACCGGAATTCGCGCCCCGACCTGCGCATTGGCCACGAGGTACGAGACTGTTTGGTCCGGCGTCACCTGTTGACCGTTGACCTTTATGATGACGTCGCCCTGCGTAAGGCCCGCCTTCGCGGCCGGCCCGCCCGGCACAACGGTGCGAACGACTTCGCCGGTGTCTTTGGGAATGCCAAGCGCCGGCGCGAGATCCTCATCGACGGCTTGGAGGCCAACTCCGAGATAGCCGCGCTGCGGCCGCTGGCCCTTCATCAGAGCGTCGATGACGGGCTTGGCCGCCTCGGCGGGAATGGCGAGGCCGATGCCGACCGAGGCGCCGGTCGGCGAAATCAGCGCCGAGTTGATGCCGATGACGTTGCCGTTGAGGTCGAACATCGGGCCGCCGCTGTTCCCCATGTTGATGGCCGCGTCGGTCTGGATGTAGCGGTCGTACGCGCCGACGCCGGTGATCCCCCGGTGAAGCGCCGAGATGATTCCGGC
>DASUCP010000224.1:0-6040 GCA_036275975.1 Sphingomicrobium sp. | reverse complement strand
TGGACCCGCTGCGCGTCGCGGTCGAGCGCAATCTCGAGATCGTGCCGAGATCCAGCCTTGGTGACGTTTTGGTCGAGGATGGCGACGATTATGAAATCGTGCATTTCGTCGGAGGCGGTTGAGTGAACGCTCCCCAGTCCTTCAATTCCGATACCTGGACTGTCGCTGGGCGGACCTTCACGTCGCGGCTGATCGTCGGCACCGGCAAGTACAAGAGTTTTGAGGAGAATGCGGCCGCGGTCGAAGCATCGGGCGCCGAAATCGTCACCGTCGCAGTTCGGCGCGTCAACATCTCCGACCCGAACCAGCCGAAGCTGACCGACTTCATCGACCCGAAGAAGGTCACCTACCTCCCGAACACCGCGGGCTGCTTCACCGCCGAGGACGCGATCCGGACGCTTCGCCTGGCGCGCGAGGCCGGCGGGTGGAATCTCGTGAAGCTCGAAGTGCTCGGCGAAGCGAAGACACTCTACCCCGACATGCGCGAGACCCTGCGCGCGACCGAAGTGCTCGTGAAAGAGGGCTTCGAACCGATGGTCTATTGCGTCGACGATCCGATCGCCGCGAAGCAGCTCGAGGAAGCCGGCGCCGTCGCGATCATGCCGCTGGGCGCTCCCATCGGCTCTGGTTTGGGGCTCCAGAACCTCGTCACGATCAGGCTGATCGTCGAAGGCGCGAACGTGCCGGTGCTGGTCGACGCGGGCGTCGGTACTGCAAGCGACGCTGCTGAAGCCATGGAGCTCGGCTGTGACGGCGTGCTGATGAACACTGCAATTGCGGAGGCGAAGGACCCGGTCCTCATGGCCCGCGCAATGAAGGCTGCCGTCGAGGCGGGGCGGTTCGCTTATCTTGCCGGGCGCATGCAGAAGCGGCGCTATGCCGATCCCAGCAGCCCGCTGGCGGGGCTGATCTGACCTGAAAAATTGCCGAAGGTGGCCGTGTAACCATTCCGCCCCGGCCAGCGAATGACTCTTCGTTCCAAGAATGGAGATCAATGTGGCCAATGTTTTGAAACTCGCAATTCTTGGCTTCGGCCTCAGCGGAACAGCCGCATTTGCGGGAACCCCTGCGATAGTCGCGAGCGCCTGCTGCGCGCTCAAATTCTGCTGCGGGCTAGGTTGCTGCTAGCAGCGCAACTCATTTGATCGCGGTTACGATATGCGCCGACATCGGCGCGTCGATGCCGTTTGCTCCTTCGAACTGCCGCAACGCCTGCTCGACGAGCGGAAAGACCCGTTCGAGGCTTCCCGGCTCGCGCTCGTCCAGCTCGGTGCCCATCGGGGTTCCGTAGCAAAGTGCATTCGCTGCATCGCGGGCCGACGCGGCTCGGCTGCGCATCTCGACCGTCTCGATTTCGACCGTTTCAAATCCGGCGTCGTGGAGGTGGGACTCGATCCGCAGCGGATCTGAATAACCGAACGGGCCTTCGCGCATGAACAGTGGCGGATCGTCGGGAAACGCGTCGATCAGTACCTGCTGGGTGACGTCCGTGAGGGGGTTGCGCTCAATCGCATCCCAGATGGCAAGCAGGTAGTGACCGCCTTCGTTGAGCACTCGCCGAGCCTCCGAATGGCCGCGCACCTTGTCAGGGAAGAACATGGCGCCGAACTGGCAGACGACCAGTTCGAAACTGCCGTCCTTGAACGGAAGCTCCTGCGCGTCTGCCTCGACGAACCGCACGCCTGCCGTGTCGATGCGCGCAGCGTTAACGTCCAGCATCGGCTGATTGAGGTCGCTTGCGACGATTTCGGCGTCGGGCAGTGCTTCACGCAGCGCGCGTGTCACGGCGCCGGTGCCGGCGGCGGTTTCAAGGACGCGGCGCGGCTGAAAGGCGCGAGCGCGGCGGGCGAGCTCTTCCGCGTAAGGGCGGAAGATGAGCGGCACCATCAAAGTCTCGTACTTCTCGGGTACCGAGCCGCGGAATCGCAGCTCCTGATCGATCATCGTCGCCTCCTACGCATTTTTCCGAATAGATAGGCTGTGCACCCGGTCGCTAGCCTAAGCGGAACGCGAGCCCAGGATGCCGGTTTTATTATCGGTCCGGAGGTGGACCATGGCCACGACCATGACAGAATATGCCCGCGAGCGCGAGGCGATGGTCGAGCGGCAGCTGAAGCGCCGAGGCATTACCGAAAAGCTCATTCTCGACGCGTTCCTGGAAGTCCCTCGGGAGTGCTTCGTCAGTCCTGAATATGCCCACCTCGCTTATGGCGACCATCCGCTGCCGATCGAGGCGAATCAGACGATCTCGCAACCCTATGTCGTCGCGTTGATGATCCAGGCTGCCGGCATCGGCCTACGCGACAAGGTGCTCGAGGTCGGCGCGGGCTCGGGATATGCGGCGGCCGTGATCAGCCGCATTGCGGGAAAGGTCATCGGGATCGAGCGGCAGCATGATCTCGTCCGGATCGCGGGCGAGCGCATGCGTCGCCTCGGCTTCGACAATGTCGACATCGTCGAGGGTGACGGGACGAAGGGCTGGGCCGAATGTGCGCCCTACGACGCGATCCTGGCCGCAGCGAGCGGAAGCCACGTGCCGCAAGCGCTGCTCGATCAACTCTCACCTGGTGGAAAAATCGTTATGCCGATCGGCAGCCCGGGCTGGGCGCAGGAGCTGGTCAAAGTGACGAAGCGAGCGGACGGCACGGTGACCCAGGAGAACCTCGGCGGAGTCCGCTTCGTTCCCCTCATCGGGGAAGAAGGCTGGAAAAATGCTTAATACTGAACTGGATACATTACCCCGTCTGATCGCTGAGGCCGCCGAGCCGCTGCCCGACATCGACGACCGCACCTTCGGCGAGTTCTTCGCCCGCTACGCCGACGCCCGTGTCGTGTGCCTCGGCGAGGCAAGCCACGGCACGAGCGAATTCTACCGCGCCCGTGCCGCGATCTCGCGCCACCTGATCGAGCGGCACGGGTTCAACATCGTCGCGGTGGAAGGCGACTGGCCGGACTGCGCGACGATCGACCGCTATGTCCGCCACCGCGAGTGGCGCGCGGGAGAGCTTAAGGCGTTCGAGCGCTTTCCGACTTGGATGTGGCGCAACCGCGAGGTGGACGCCTTCATCCGCTGGATGCGCGAGCACAATCAGAACCGCGCTTACGAGCGCATGTGCGGCTTCTATGGGCTCGACCTCTACAATCTCTCAGCCTCGATGCAGGCGGTGATCGAATTTCTCGACAGGGAGGATCCCGAACTCGCACGCCTAGCGCACCGCCGCTACGGTTGCCTCGATCCGTGGGCCGACGAGCCGCAGCTCTACGGCCGGCATTCGCTCATGGAAGGTTATGCCCGCTGCGAAGTCGGCGTCGTCCAAATGCTCAAGGACCTGCTTCAGAAGCAGGTGGATTGCTATGGGCCCGAGTGCGACGAGTGGCTGGATGCCGCCGCCAACGCGCGTCTCGTGAAGGACGCCGAGGCTTATTATCGCGTCATGTACCATGGCTCGGCGGAGAGCTGGAATTTGCGCGATACGCACATGTTCGAGACCTTGAACATGATCCTCGACGCCAAGGGGCCGAACGCGAAGGCGATCGTGTGGGCGCACAACAGCCATATCGGCAACGCTGCCTACACCGACATGGGCATGCGCCGCGGCGAGCTGAACATCGGCCAGCTGGTGAAGGAGAAATGGGATGCGCGCGCCCGGCTGATCGGCTTCGGCACGCACACCGGCACCGTTGCCGCTGCCGACGATTGGGATGAGCCGATGCGGATCAAGCGCGTGCTCCCGTCACTCCCGGAAAGTTACGAGCGCGCGGCGCACGACAGCGGCATCGAGCGTTTCCTCCTCGACCTTCGCGAAGGCGTGGGCCGCGGCGTCCGCGAGGCGCTCATGGAGGAACGCATCGAGCGCTTCATCGGCGTGATCTATCGGCCGGAGACCGAGCGCTGGAGCCATTACAGCGAAGCGATCCTGCCAAAGCAGTTCGACGGCTATGTCTGGTTTGACGAGACGAGCGCCGTCACGCCGCTGCCGGGCGAGCAACGTCCGGGCGACCATCCGGAGATCGATGAGACTTATCCGTTCGGACTTTGAGGCTATTGAAGATGAACGGTGGAGGGGCTGAGGGCTAGGCGTACCCCTCCACCATGCTCCGGATGACCTCCTCCCAACAGGGGATTGTGCGAGGAGCTCGTCGGAGCCGCACAATCGCGACATGCGATCGGCTTCATTGGGTCATGTGCGCTGGCCCTGAATCGCCCAGGCAATGGGATCGCCCGACGCCGTTGCAAGGAGTGCGGGCTGGCTCAACTCGAACCAGCGCATGATCGGCATGACGATATGATTGATGTCGGTCTCGCCGCAGCAGAGATCGAGCGAGTCCAGCATGGCGAGCTCGGGTGCGAGCGCGTCGGCCACGGCCCTCCACACCTGCAGCCTCGCCTTTTCGTCTTTTCCGATGTGGGCCTGAAGCCCGACCGCCGCCTGATCGAGCAGCGGATCGGGACAATCGCGCTTCAGGGTGGTCAAACGATCGGCAAGGTCGTCCGCGTTGCCGGAGAAGAAAGCTGACTGTACGCGCAATCCGCAAAGCCCTTCGATGGCTTGGCGATGCCGGCGCATCGCGGCGACGATCGGACCGTCGGGGTGATGGATCAGCAGCGAGAATCGCGCGCGCGGGGCAAGGACTCGGGCCATTTCGGCCGCGACCATGTCCTGGTCGCCATATTCGTAGCCGAACTGGCTGACCACCACGTCGAATGTTCCGTCCGCGAATGGCAGGGATTCCATGGCGACGTTTGACAGGAGACTCAGCCGCGGCTCGTCCGATGGCGGAACGAGGGCAATGTCGATACCCGTCACGTCGAGCCGCGGCTCGGCCCCGTGCAGCGCCTGTGCAACCGCACCCGCGCCGCAGCCCAGGTCGAGGACCCGCATTTCTGGGTGCAGCGTGCGGGCGACGCGCGCCCAATGGGAGTCGAGGACTTCGCGAGCATCGGCGCTGCCGGCGAGGCAGCGCGATTGTCGGCCCGGCCCGGACCAGAAGAGAGTCCAGGCTTCGGCCGTGTAGCGCGGGGCCGAAACCCTGTCCGCCGTAACCGTGGCTAGGACTGGCGTCATGCCGCTCAACGCAGTCCGGCGCGATCATCGGGACTGGAGCCGAACACTCCGCTCTCCTTGCGTTGAAATTGCCCCGGATTATATTTTCCGGATGGGCGAGCGGCCATGAACAAGGCGTCGGTTCCGCATGCGAAACGAACAAAATTCCCTTGAACGCTAGGCAAAACGAAAGCGGACGCGACGCCATCGACGAGCGATTGCTCGCGCTTCTGCAGCGCAATGCGCGGATGACTTTGACGGCGTTATCGCAAGCCGTGTCGCTATCGCGCACCGCGGTCCAGGCGCGCATCGCGCGGCTTGAGCGCGACAAGGTTATCCTCGGCTACCGTGCCGTCATCCGGGAACGCCATGAGAACGGGCTCGGCGCGATCGTCTCGCTCGTGTTCAGCCAGCGGCCCTGCCATCCGGTCGTTGCGAGATTCCGGCACTGGCCGGAGATCGTCCATTATTATTCGGTGACCGGCCCGGTGGACGCCTACCTCTCGGTGCGGGTCAAGGATGCGGAAGCGCTTGCCGAACTGGTCGACCGCTTTTCCGCTCTGCCGGGCGTCGCGAGGGCCTCCTCGGCCGTGATGCTCCGCGGCGACTGAGCGGTGCCGCGACACCATTCCGCGGAAAGACATTTCTTCACATTGGATATTAATCCACGGAGCGAATCCCTGCTTTCACGCGTATTCGCTTGAGAGCTCGGGAAATTTGTTGCGGGGCGTGATATGCCGCACAGGCGCAAATCCGACAAAGGCAGCTTCGGCGGCCATTTCGACGAACTGGTAAAGCATTTTCCGGAGCAGCGGCGCGAAGAGCGCCACAATGAGAAGGCCGACCGCTCAAAAGACGAGCGCGGCGTTCGCGACCGGCTGTTCAAACATGCGTGGCGGAAGCAGCAGCCTTCACGCGACGCTCCGCACTAGCCCTTCGCTCTTTCGCGCAGCTTCGTGATCGTCGTTGCGTTGCTGATCTGCTCGACGTCGGTC
>DASUCP010000223.1:0-2615 GCA_036275975.1 Sphingomicrobium sp. | reverse complement strand
TATCGACGAGATCGCGCACGAGCGCCGTCGCCTCCGCAAGGCGCAACACGTGTTCAATCTTCGCGGCCTCGCTTGTGACGAGCACCCGCGGTCCGCGTTCGTCTTTGGACTTCGACCGGTAACGATCGAACCGGTGCTGCGAGAGCAGCCAGCCGAGCGCCGCAGGCCCGGGATCGCATTCGGCAAGCTTGTACGTGCCTTCAGGCAGCTTTTCCGCGAGCGCCGCAAGATACCAGGGCGAGAGCTCTTTCGCGTCTTTGACCGCGGCCACCACCTCGAATTCGCCGCCTCGCGGCAGGATGGCGAAAGCATACGGCGTCTTCCCATCGAAACGGTGAGCTTCGAGCAGCGCGCGGTCTTCCGCGGGTCGCTTTTTCAACCAAGCGTCGAAGCTGCTCTTGTCGACGAGGTGGATGGGCCGGGTTTTTTGACCACGATCGGGGACGAGGAGCGGAGCGAAATCAGTCATCTGCGGCCCTTAGCCCCGCATCGGGCGTCTATTCCACCCGTTCAAGCTGCAGCCGCTGCTATTATGGCCATAGCGAGCATTGAGAGCGCCTGGACGAGAAAGAACCCGAAGCGCACCGAGGCGACCAAATTGGACTGGACGAAGGCGAGGTGGACGGTGGTTTGGCACACACGAGCGGTGAGCACTGCGAGCGCGAGCGCATTCAGCGACGAGCCGGATGCGTGTGCGGCGCCGGCGCAAAATACGATTGCTGCAAAGACCGGCAGGTTCTCCACGCAGTTCATGTGAGCGCGGATTGCGCGCCGATACCATTCGCCGCCCTGCGGCACGTCCGCGCGCCACTCGGAAATCGGCACGCGGCCAGTCAGGATACGAGCCCACCGATACACTCCGATCGTCCCGAAAAGAACGACCAGGGTCCAAACTGCAAAACCAAGCAGCGCCCATTGCGGAATGGTCATTGGCTCTCTCCCGCGACGACATGAAGAAGGCCCGCTCTCACTCGTAGGTTGCGAGCGAAGGCGGGCCTTCCATCGGCCCAGCCTCTGGCTGCCCGCCGATACCGGTCGTCGGAGGTGCCGGCGTCCTCTTTGCTACAACGACAAAGTCGTTACGCTAGCTTATCATTCGTTAGCGGCGCGCAAGCGCTTGGGCGCCGTCGCGGCGAACGTCACGCGACCGTCCGTCGCGTCCTCGATCATCTGCTCATATTGCGCCGCGAGTTGCTCGTGAATCCTGCGGGCGATGTCCGATGTGGCGGTTGCGGCGCGGCTTCTTTCCATTTGCTGGCGAAGGAAGAGGTAATTGATGTCCACTTTTGCCTCGTACGTTCGGGTCCCCGCTCCTCACGAGGGGAGCCATGGCATCGCCTTGTGAACGGCAGATGACGGCAGAGTCCGGTCTTCGACTAACGGTTGTTTCGCGGCGGTGGGGCGGTCGCGGAACCGCTCCATTGTTGCTTCGTTTGTCGCGGCGAAATGACCGAGGAAGCTTACGCCCGCTATTTCGCCGACCGCGAGACTTTCGAGCGGGCAATGACGCGCCGGGCTCACGATTGGCGGGTCGCCTCGGTCCATGCCGAAATGGCTGACCGCTACGAGGCGCTGGCCAAGGTATTCGGCGCGAAGTCGCGCCCGACCCACTCCTAAATCAGAATTCCTGAAGACCTCAGCTCGGCACCCGACGAAGCACGCGCGACATTGCGTAAAGACAGACTGCGGCGATCAGCGTCGACGCGACGCCGAGGCTGAAGAAGCCCGATGCAGGGATGACCAGCCAATAGGCGCCCATGATGCCGGCCCCGAGGCTGCCCAGGAACTTGGCAATGTACCAAGCCCCCATTGCCATTGACGCGAAGCGCACCGGCGCAAGGGATTCAATCAAGGTAAGGCCGACGGGGATGACGAAGAGCTCCCCGAGCGTCAGCAGCACGAAATAGAGGAAGACCCAAAGCGAGCTGACTCGCGCATCTCCCGGGCCGCTCGCCAGCGCGGCGAGCACCATCACCAGCATCGCCGCCGCCGCTATGACGCAGCCGATCGCCATACGTCGAAGCAAGTGGGAGGTCGTCTCCTTGACCTTGCGTCTCCTCCAGATGCGGATGAGCACAGGCGTGCCGAGGATGATCAGCAGCGGATTGATCGACTGGAACCAGGTCGCTGGGATGGTGAAGGAGCCGAGCGAACGATCGGTGAAATCACGGACCCATAAAGCAATCACGTTGCCGCTCTGCTCGTAGCCGATGCGGAACAGCACGACCATCGCGGTCATCAGCACCAGGATTGCGACGTGCCTGCGAATGGTGGGCTCCGCTTCCGGGCGCTCCTCCCGAGCGATTTCAGCGCGCTTCGGCTCAGGCGGCAGGAAGCGCAGGCAGGAGCAATAAATGACGAGGCCGATCGCCATGCCGACGCCGGCGCAGGTGAAGCCCCAGTGCCATCCGTACAGCTCGCCCAGCGTCCCGCACACCAGCGGCGCGAGAAAGCCGCCGAGATTGATGCCCATATAATAAGCGCTGTAGGCGTAAGACTTGCGAGGGTCGTCGTCGCGGTAGAGGCTTCCGACCTGCACGGCGAGCGGCGGGATGAAGAGCCCGTTGCCAAGCGCGACAAGCGCAAGGGCGGGGAAGAGCAGAGCCGGGAAGGCC
>DASUCP010000222.1:0-3349 GCA_036275975.1 Sphingomicrobium sp. | reverse complement strand
ATGCAATCCCCCGAAGACGCCCGAACAGTCGCTGAATCGCTCGTCCAGCGAGCAATGAAGGCCGGAGCCACTGCCGCCGATGCGGTGTACGCAGGAGGGCGCTCCAGCGACGTGCAGGTGCGCCTCGGCCAGCTCGAAGGCGCGGGTCACTCCGAAGGCGAAGAGATTGGTTTGAGGATCTTCGCCGGCCAGCGTTCCGCGACGGTCGCGTCATCGGATTTATCGGAGGAGGCGCTCGCGGCGCTGGTCGAGCGCTGCCTCGCCATGGCGCGCGAAGCGCCGGAGGATCAGTACGCAGGCCTCGCGCCGCCGGAGCTTCTGCAGAGGGGCGATCTGCCTTTTCTGGATGCACTCGACGAATACGTGCCGGATCCGGCCGAACTGCGGACACGCGCGCTTTCGGCCGAACAGGCTGCCCTTGGCGTGGCCGGGGTCACCAATTCGAACGGCGCAAGCGCAAGCGCCTCGCAGTCGAGCGTCGCCCTTGCGACGTCGGGAGGCTTCTCGGGTGCCTACCGTAGCACCAGCTATGGCTGCGGCGTATCCGTGATCGCTGGAGAAGGGTCGGGCATGCAACGGGCGCATCGATCCCACAGCACTCGGCACCACGGAGACCTCGAGAAACCCGAGGACATCGGCCGCGAGGCGGGCGAACGCGCCGTCGCCAAACTCAATCCAAGGCGGCCTAAGGCCGGTAGGTACCCGGTGCTATTCGATTCGCGGGTCTCGGCGACTTTGCTCGGCAGCCTGTCTGGAGCGATCAACGGCTCATCCATTGCTTCGAAAACGAGCTTTCTTCAGGACAAGCTCGGCGAGCGCATCTTCGCCAGAGGCGTGACGATCGTCGACGATCCCCTTCGCCTGCGCGGACTGCGTTCCCGGCCGTTCGATGGAGAAGGCGTCCGGGTAGCCGAGCGGAAGCTCGTCGCCGACGGTGTGCTCACCAGCTGGATGGCGACGAGTGCAGACGCGCGTCAGCTCGGCATCACTCCCACCGGCCACGCTGCGCGAGGCGCTGGCGGCGCTCCAAGCGCGAGCCCTAGTAACTTGTTCATCAAACCAGGTGCGCGAAGCCGAGAAGAATTGCTTGCCGCTTTCCCCGAGGCGGTTCTAGTCACCGAGATGATCGGCCACGGGTCGAACCTCGTGACCGGCGACTACAGCCGCGGAGCGTCCGGCTTCATGGTGCGGAACGGCGAGATCGCCGAGGCGGTCGCGGAAATCACGATTGCCTCCAACCTGATCGACATGTTCGCAACGCTCGAACCTGCATCCGACCTCGAATTCCGGCGGGGCATAGATGCTCCGACGATATTGATTCCCGAAATGACCGTAGGCGCGGCCTAGGTTTCGGCGGCAATCCTCGGCAGCCCGAGACGCGAAATCTCGATCTTCAGGCAGCGGTCCATCACGACCTTCAGGCCCGCTGCTTCGGCCTTCGCGGCCGCCTCTTCGTTGATCACGCCGATCTGCATCCACACGGCTTTGGCCCCCACGAAGATCGCCTGATCGACGGCCTCCGCCGCCATCTCCGGGCGGCGGAAGATGTCGACGATGTCGATCGGCATTCCGATCTGCGCCAGCTCCCGCCACACGAACTCCCCGAGCACATGCTCGCCGGTGATCTGCGGATTGACCGGAAGCACCCGGTAGCCATGATCCTGGAGGAACCGCATCACGCCGTAGGATGGGCGGTTAGGCCGGTCGGAAGCGCCGACCACGGCGATGGTGCGCGCGCTGGTCAGAAGCTCGGCAATGTCCTCGTCGCGGGTGAGCGGCATGCGCGAATAACCCCTCAGTGGACCGGTGTTTCCAAGAGCTCGAGCAGTTTCGCGGCCATCTCCGCGAAGGCGTCCGCATCCGGGCCTGCGCCCGCAGCAGGCGGAGCGCCCGCGTCCGAAGCTTCGCGAACGGCGAGGGACAGGGGAAGCCGGCCGAGGAAGGCAACGCCCATTTCCGCGGCCGCGGCCTCGGCGCCCCCGCTCCCGAACGGATAGGATTGCTCGCCGCAATGCGGGCACGTGTAGGTCGCCATATTCTCGACGATGCCGAGCACAGGCACGCTCATCTTGTTGAACAGGTCGACCGCTCGCCGAGCGTCGATCAGCGACAGGTCTTGCGGCGTTGAGACGATCACGGCGCCGGCCGGTCGCGCGCGCTGGATCAGCGACAGCTGGACGTCCCCGGTTCCGGGCGGGAGGTCGACCAGCAACAGCTCTGAATCGCCCCAATCGGCCTCGATCAAGCGGGCCAGCGCTCCCGTCGCCATCGGTCCTCGCCAGGCCAGCGCGTGCCCCCGCGCGACCAGGTGGCCCAATGACAAAAATTTAATTCCCCGTGCCGCCACAGGCACGAGCTGCTCGTCGTGAGCGGTTGGCCGCTCGTTAGAGCCGAGGAGGGTCGGTTGTGACGGCCCGTAAACGTCTGCGTCCACCAACCCGACCTTCTTGCCGCACTTCGCGAGCGCGATCGCGAGATTGGCAGCGATGGTGGACTTGCCGACGCCACCCTTGCCGCTGCCGATTGCAACCAGCGTGCGGTGTGGCTGGCTCGCCGTGAGCGCGACGCGAGCCTCGTTGACGCCCTCCACGTTGAGCGCCGCGGACCGCAGCTCCTGCTCGAGCGCCTTGCGGTCCATTTCGCTAAGCCCCGTCGCATCGGCGATGATCGTCGCCACACCACCTGCGACCTTGCGCGAGCGGATGCGGTCCTCGTGCGGGAGCTCGGTCAGCGGGTCGACTGGGTGCGCCATGAGCGCGACATAGGCAGCGAGCGGCGGCTTGCCACTGTTTTTCGTCTGTTCGGCTCCCTATACTCTCGCCCGATGAGCATTTTTCTGGGGTGGGGCGGCCGGATCCGCGGCCTTTTCACCGACACCAAGGGTCCCTGGGGGCCGAGCGGCGGCGGAGAGTCCGGCGCTGAGCCGCCATCCGACGACGGCCAGGGCAATGGTCCCTGGGGGGAGCCGCCACGCCGTGGACGCCGCACGATCACCGGCGGCGCCGGCATCTCGCAGCTCGACGACCTCCTGCGCCGGAGCCGCGCGCGCTTCGGCGGCGGCGGTGGAGGAGGGCTCCCTGGGCGCCCTGACCGCTCGCTGATCATTTGGGCGATCATCGCCTTTATCGCCATCTGGCTCGTCTTCACCAGCACGCACTCGATTTCGCCCGGCCAGCGCGGCGTGGTAACCCGCTTCGGACGCTACAGCTACACTCTAGGCCCCGGCGTCGGTTTCACGCTTCCCGCGCCCATCGAGCGGGTGAAGAAGATCGACGTCGAGACGATCCGCACGATCGACCTCGGCTCGGAGAGCGCCGACGACCTCATGCTGACCGGCGACCAGAACCTC
>DASUCP010000221.1:0-5502 GCA_036275975.1 Sphingomicrobium sp. | reverse complement strand
GGTGGCTTGTGGGTCCGCAGTTCGATGAACCCGACGTACCAGGATGCCGCGGCGCAGGCGCTGCGCGACGGCTTGGTGAAGTTCGGCGGGGGCACGGCGTGGAAAGACACGGGGCTCAGCGTTGACCTTTCGAAGGATTGGGCGGGGCAGCTCGATCGCGCGCCGGTTGGCACCGGATACGCCGATTGGCTGAAGGCCGTGGTCCTCTCCAAGTCCGACGCATCGGCATCGATCGGGTTTACGAATGGATCGACCGGCACTCTTCCGGCTTCCGGCGCATCGATGCCCGTGCGCGGCGGGAGTGGCCAGGCCTTCGACAGCCTCAAGCCTGGCATGGTGATCATCGTCAAGCAGACGGCGCCCAGCACCTTCCAGCTCAAATCCGTTCCGGCGATATCCGGCGGAATGCTGGTCGAGGAGGTCCACACCGGACGCGTGCTCGCGATGCAGGGCGGCTTCGACGTGGTCGGCTCGAGCTACAACCGCGCGACCCAGGCGCTTCGCCAGCCCGGATCGGCGTTCAAGCCGATCGTCTATGTGACCGCGCTGCAGAACGGCTTTACCCCGGCGACGATCGAGCTCGATGCGCCCTATTGCATTTTCCAGGGCGCTGGCCTCGGCGAGAAGTGCTTCGTCAACTTCGACCACCGCTCGGCGGGCCCGCACACGCTTCGCTGGGGTCTCGAGCAGTCGCGCAACCTAATGACGGTGCGTGCCGCGTCGGAAATCGGCATGCCCAAGATTACCGCCACGGCGCGCCTACTCGGCGTGGGCGATTATCCGGACTACCTGTCTGTCGCGCTTGGCGCCGGCGACACGACCGTTTCGCGGCTCGTCAACGCCTATGCGATCCTCGCCAACCAGGGCCGCTCGGTAAAGCCGACGACCATCGACTATGTCGAGGACCGCAACGGAAAGGTCATCTACCGGACCGACAATCGGTGTGCACTGATGGGCATTTGCAACGCGCCTGACTGGGACGGCAAGCCGATGCCGCGGCCGCCGAGCCGCTCCAAGCAACTCGTCGATGCCATGGCCGCGTTCCAGATGGTCCATGTCATGGAAGGCGTAATCATCCGGGGTACGGCGACGGTGCTGCGTGATCTTGATCGCCCACTGTTCGGTAAGACCGGGACCACCAACGGACCGACGAACGTCTGGTTCGTCGGCGGGACCCCGGACATCGTTGCGGGCGTCTACATGGGCTACGACCAGCCGCACCCGATGGGCCATGCCGCGCAGGGCGGCCGCATCGCCGCGCCGGTATGGAAGCAATGGGCCCTCGCTGCGCTCAAGGATCAGCCCAAGGTGCCGTTCGCCGCGCCACCGGGAATCCGTTGGGTGCGGATCGACCGCGCGAGCGGCAAGAAGGTGTTCGGCACCTTCCCGGTCACGGAAGATCCGAAATCGCCGGTGATCTGGGAGGCCTTCCAGCCCCAGACCGAGCCGAGGAGGAGCCTGCACGGCACGATGGGCGATCCCTATCAGGAGCAGCCGATCCAGCAGGTCGTTGCAGCGGCGACGCCGCAGCAGCCGCAACGCCCGGCGCCACGGCCAGGCTATATGAACCCGCCGGGCGCGATTCCGGAACAGCCGGTGGCAACTCGCGCCTTGCCAACGCAGAACGCGGTCCAATAGGGCTTCTCGGAACAGATTCTACGAAGGTTTGAACATGCGCGCCGAAGCGCAGGCCCATATCGACCAGATCAACGCCGCCACCGCGCTGCTGCGCCGGTTCCTTGACTGGGACCGCGCGCTGAAGCGCCTCGACGAGTTGAACGCCAAGGTCGAAGATCCCGCGCTTTGGAACGACCCCAAGGCAGCGCAGGACGTCATGCGCGAGCGGCGCCGCCTCGAGGAAGCGATCGGCGCGACGCGCACGCTTGAACGCGAGCTCGCCGACACGTCCGAGCTGATCGAGCTTGCGGAAACCGAAGGCGATGACGCCCTCGTCGACGATGCGATCCGCAGCCTCGCCGAACTCGCCGAACGCGCCGACCGCGACAAGGTCGCCGCATTGCTCGCGGGCGAGGCGGACACCAACAGCGCTTATGTGGAGATCAATGCCGGTGCGGGCGGCACGGAAAGCCAGGATTGGGCCGAGATGCTGCTGCGCATGTATACGCGCTGGGCCGAGCGGCACGGCTTCAAGGTCGAGATGATCGACCACCATTCGGGCGAGCAGGCCGGCATCAAGTCCGCGACGATCCTCGTTAAAGGCGAGAACGCCTATGGCAATCTCAAGACCGAGAGCGGAGTCCACCGCCTCGTCCGCATCAGTCCCTATGATGCCAACGCGCGCCGCCACACGAGCTTCTCGAGCGTTTGGGTCTATCCTGAGGTCGACGAGGACATCGATATCCAGGTCGAGGACAAGGACCTGAGGATCGACACCTATCGCTCGTCAGGTGCGGGCGGCCAGCACGTCAACACCACCGACAGCGCAGTCCGGATCACGCATATCCCGACCGGCATCGTCGTCGCGTGCCAGAACGAACGTTCGCAGCACAAGAATCGGGCCTCGGCGATGAAGCAGCTGAAGGCGCGGCTCTATGAGGCCGAGCTGCAGAAGCGCGAAGCGGAGGCTGATGCAGCAAATGCGGCGAAGACCGACATCGGCTGGGGGCACCAGATCCGATCCTACGTGCTCCAGCCGTATCAGCTGGTAAAGGACTTGCGCACCGGCGTAACGTCGACCTCGCCGGCGGACGTGCTCGACGGCGATCTCGACCGGTTCATGGCCGCTGCGCTGTCGCAGCGGGTCACCGGCGAGAAGGTCGAGGTCGAGGATGTGGAGTAGGGCGCGAGCTCTGTTCGCGGTCGCTGCGCTGCTGACCCTAGGCGCGTGCCGCGCGCAGCCCTCGGAACCGCATTTCCCGAGCGCCCACCGCGACGTAGCGCCGATCGTTGGCGACACCTATTCGACCGAAGACGCGCGCGACCGCCTCGGCGAGGCGGAGCAGGTGATGCAGCTCGCCGGGGTCAAGCCAGGAATGTCGGTTGCCGACGTCGGTGCCGGCCAAGGCTATTACACCGTCCGCCTCGCTCGCGTCGTCGGCCCTCATGGGCGAGTCCTGGCCGAGGACATCGTGCCCGAGGTGCGCGATTCCTTGAGCGAGCGCATTCAGCGCGAACGGCTCGACAATGTGGCGGTGAAGCTCGGTAGCCCCGACGATCCGATGCTTCCCCCGGAATCCTTCGATCGTGTGTTCCTGGTCCACATGTATCACGAGGTTGCCTCACCCTACGCCTTTCTGTGGCACCTACGTGAAGGGGTGAAGCCGGACGGACTGGTCATCGTGGTCGACGCGAACCGGCCGATTGAGCGACACGGCATGCCGCCACAGCAGCTCAAGTGCGAGCTCGCAGCGCTCAATCTCCAACCGGTAAAATCGACGATGCTGACGGGCGGCGAAGTCTACTTCATGGCCTTCCGGATTGCGGGTCCGCGGCCGGAGCCAGAGCAGATCAAACCCTGCAAATCCTAGAGATAGCCTAGCCACCTGAGACTGGTGCAGTCGGGCCCGGCGAACACGAGATGATCGAGCACCGCGCAGTCGATCGCCTCGGCCGCGCTCGCCAGTCGCTGCGTCGCTCTGCAATCGGAATCGCTGGGACGGGGGTCGCCGCTCGGATGGTTGTGCGCAAGGATGATGCCGGCGCTGTGATGTTGCGCCGCATCGATGATGATTGTCTTCAGCGGGAAGTGCATCCCCGTCTCGTCGCCTTCGTGGCAGCTGACGTGGAGGCAGCGCGCCTGATCGTCGACATGCGCGACCCACAGGCTCTCCCGCGCGATGTCAAACTCGGCGAAGCAGCCGGCGAAGAATTGCCGGGCTGCGGCAAGTCCATCGAGCTTCAATGGGAGTTCGGCACGCTGGTACCGCATGGGCTCGCTCTAGCGGAACGCGGGGCGTGGTTCGATTTGAACCGTGTCAGTTCCAGAGGCGAAATCATCTGCTTTGGACCAATTAACTTTTTTCGCGCATTGTCGCCGTTCCCCTCCTATATGAGGGCGCTGAACGGGCGCGCGAGGCGCCGGGGAGACGGCTGTTGTTCAAGGGGCTCAAGCCCATTCTGTACGCGGGACGCGAAGTCTGGCCGCTGATCGAAGGCGGAAAGGGCGTCAGCGCGACCAACCATGCGAGCTCCGGCGCCTGGGCTGCCGCGGGCGGCATCGGCACGGTCAGCGCAGTCAATGCGGACAGCTACGACGCCGAAGGGCGGATCATCCCGCAGGTCTATGAAGCGCTTACTCGTCGCGACCGGCATGAAGAGCTGATCAAGTACGCGATCGACGGCGCGGTGGCTCAGGTCCAGCGCGCCTACGAGATGGCGTCGGGCAAAGGCGCCATCAACATCAACGTGCTGTGGGAAATGGGCGGCGCTCAGCGCGTGTTGCACGGGGTCCTCGAGCGCACCAAGGGCCTGGTCAGCGGCGTCACGTGCGGCGCGGGCATGCCCTATAAGCTTAGCGAGATCGCGGCGTCCTACGGCGTCAATTACTTGCCGATCATCAGTTCCGCCCGCGCGTTCCGCGCTCTCTGGAAGCGCGCCTATCACAAGGCGGCAGACTGGCTCGCCGCCGTGGTCTACGAAGATCCGTGGCTCGCCGGAGGCCACAATGGCCTCAGCAACGCCGAAGACCCGCGCAAGCCGCAGGACCCGTACCCCCGCGTTGCCGAGCTTCGCGCGACGATGCGCGCCGAAGGCATGGCCGACACCATTCCGATCGTCATGGCCGGCGGCGTGTGGCGGCTCGACGAATGGGACCACTGGATCGACAATCCCGAGCTCGGCCAGATCGTTTTCCAGTTCGGAACGCGGCCGCTGCTGACGCAAGAAAGCCCGATACCCGCCGAGTGGAAGGCCAAGCTCCTGACGCTCGAGGAAGGCGACGTGCTCCTACACCGCTTCTCGCCGACGGGCTTTTATTCATCCGCTGTGCGCAATCCGTTCCTCAGGAACCTCGAAGCGCGGAGCGAGCGCCAGATTGCCTACACCAAGGAGCCGATCGGCGATCACCACTTCCAGCTCGACGTCGGCATTGGCACGAAGAAGAATTACTGGGTCACCAAGGGCGACCTGATCCACGCGCGCGAATGGTACGCCAAGGGCTACACCAACGCGATGAAAAGCCCCGACGACACTCTCATCTTCGTGACTCCGGACGAAGAGAAGCAGATTCGCAAGGACCAGGCGGAATGCATGGGCTGCCTCAGCCAGTGCGCCTTCTCGTCCTGGGCCGATAATGAGAAGAATACGACTGGACGGCTCGCGGACCCGCGCAGCTTCTGCATCCAGAAGACGCTGCAGGAGATCGCGCATGGCGGCTCGGTCGAGCACAACCTCATGTTCGCCGGCCACTCGGCGTTCCGCTTCAAGAGCGACCCCTTCTATTCGAACGGCTTCATCCCGACGGTGAAGCAGCTCGTGGACAGGATCCTGACCGGCGCGTGATGATTGCTCGGGGGCTGTTCACTGCGTTCCTGGTCCTCGCCG
>DASUCP010000220.1:0-3516 GCA_036275975.1 Sphingomicrobium sp. | reverse complement strand
CTGCGCGCCCTGCTCCGCCGCCTTGAGCGCAAAGGCGATGCTTCCGCCGAGGCGCCTGTCGACTGGAGCCTCGTTCGACAGCGCGCCGATCGTTCGCTTGCGGCTCGCGCCGACGACGATGGGGCAGCCGAGCGAATGGAACAACGCGAGGCCGTTCATCAGCTCGAGATTGTGAGCAACGTTCTTTCCGAACCCGAACCCCGGATCGATGAGGATGCGATTGCGATCGATGCCCGCCTCCTCAGCTGCCGCAATGCGCTCTTCCAGCCACAGATAGACCTCGACCAGCGCGTCATCGTAGCGCGGGTCGTCCTGCATCGTCTCAGGCGCACCCTTGTGGTGCATCAGTACGATGGGAACGGAGGACGCGGCGATGACACCCGCCGAGCGGCCGTCGTAGGTCAGGGCCGACACGTCATTGATCATCTGGGCACCGACGTCGATCGCTGCCGTCATGACGTCAGCCTTGCGCGTGTCGATCGATACCGCCGCGCCGCTGCGAGCGAGCTGCGAGACGACGGGGATGACGCGCTCGATCTCGTCGCCTTCCCACACCAGCTTCGCGCCAGGTCGAGTGGACTCGCCGCCGACGTCGATGATTGCGGCGCCCTGGGCTGCCATTTCCGCGCCGGCAGCGGCAGCGGCAGCGGCATCGGCGAACTGCCCGCCGTCCGAAAAGCTGTCAGGTGTCGCGTTGACGATGCCCATGACCTGCGGCTGGTCGAGGCGGATCGTGCGCTCGCCGAGCTGCAGCGGCCTTCGCGCACTGGTTAGCGCGTTCCATTGCTCCTTCGTGTCATCGTCAAAGCGCGCGTCGATGCCTTCGACCGGTACAAGGTCCGTCGAGACGCGCTTGTGCCCATCAACCTGTATTAGCTCGACCGCCGAGAACCAGTTCAGGCCGCCGACGAGCCGCGCGACCTTTCCGTCATGGCCGAACGGAGAATCGACGAAGGCCGTCGGGCGAAGAAGCGTGCGCATCGAGCCGCGCTATAGCGCGGAGAGATGCTGTTGCCGCAAGGCATCGAGCGGCTGGAGCCCGCCGCCCTGCTCCACGTGCCAGAAGGTCCAGCCGTTGCACGACGGCGCGTTCTGAAGCGCGGCTCCGACCTTGTGGATCGAGCCCGCATGGAGCCCGCTCGCGATCGAGCCGTCGGCCCGCACCGATGCGGTCCACCGGCGCTTCGCATCCGTTAGGCTGGTTCCCGGCGGCACCATTCCGCTTTCGACGAGCAGTCCGAATGCGACCCGCGGCTGTTCGCGCTTGTCGGGCACGGTCTTCATCGCGCTCTCGTCGAGCGGCAGGGTCGAGGCGATGCGTTCGCGCGCGACCTTCACATAGGCCGGCTCGCGCTCGATCCCGATCCAGCGGCGGCCCAGCCGGCGAGCGACTGCCCCGGTGGTCCCGGTTCCGAAGAACGGGTCCAGCACAACATCGCCGGGCTTCGTGCAGGCGAGCAGGATACGGTAGAGCAAAGCCTCCGGCTTCTGTGTCGGATGCGCCTTGCTTCCGTCCTCGCCCTTCACCCGCTCCGCGCCTGCGCAGATCGGCAAGACCCAGTCAGATCGCATCTGAAGATCGTCGTTTAAGGCCTTCATTGCGCGGTAATTAAAGGTGTAGCGCGCCTTCTCGTCCTTCGCGCACCAGATCAGCGTCTCGTGAGCATTGGTGAACCGCGTGCCGCGGAAATTCGGCATCGGGTTGGTCTTGCGCCAGACGATGTCGTTGAGGATCCAGAAGTCTGCGTCCTGCAGCAAGGTGCCGACGCGATAGATGTTATGGTAGCTGCCGATCACCCAGATCGTGCCGTCGTCCTTCAAGATCCGCCGCGCCTGGTCGAGCCAGTCGCGAGTGAAATTGTCGTAGGCGGTCAGGCTCTCGAACTTGTCCCATTCGTCGTCGACCGCGTCGACGCGGCTCCCCTCGGGCCGGAACAGGTCGCCGCCGAGCTGCAAATTGTAGGGCGGGTCGGCGAAGATCATGTCGACAGACTTGTCGGGAAGCCGAGCCATTTCCGACACGCAATCGCCCTGCAGGATGACGTTGAACGGCAGAATGTGTTCGACTGCCGCATTCGGCGCCAAGGAGCCGTGACGTTCCGCGATACGCGTAACCAGATTCATGAGCTTCTGCCCCCTTCGAACCGCCGAAGGTGAGTCAGGCGGGACTCGCGGTCAAGCAATCAAGGGTTAACGCGCCAGAATGGGGCGCTACCGCTGGCTTCGAAGCGCGCAGCGTAACACAAGATGTTGAGTCAGATGGGAGTGGCCGGACTCAACGTCTGGTGGTGTGACTCAAAGGACTCGCCCGTTACGATTTCTTCGAAAATGAGTTCCGGTTGAGCTGCCGCATCCGCGATCGCTCGCACCAGGCCAAAGCTCCGCCGGTGCAGCGGCGTCGGTCCGAGCTCGCGCAGCGCGCGGCGGTGATCGGGCGTGGGATAGCCGCGGTTATGCTCCCAGCCGTAGCCGGGATATTCGTTGGCGTAGTCCGCCATCATGCGGTCGCGGGTGACCTTGGCGATGATCGAAGCCGCGGCGATGGAGCGGCACCTGGCATCACCGTCGACGATCGCCTTCGACGGCCGCTGCCAGCGCGGCGTCGCATTGCCATCCACTAACACCCACGCGGGCTCGAGGCCGAGCGCCTCCACGGCGCGGGTCATCGCCAGCATCCGCGCCCAATAGATGTTGATGCTGTCGATCTCCTCGACGGTAGCGATTCCCACGGCCCAGCCGATCGCCGACTTCATCAGGCGCGCATACAGGGCCTCGCGCTTCTCGAGCGGCAGGTTCTTTGAATCGTCGATCCCCCGCGGAAATTTCTCGCGATCGAGAATGCAAGCCGCAGCGACGACCGGCCCTGCCAGTGGGGCGCACCCGGCCTCATCGACGCCGGCGAGCGGCTGCGGGAAATCGAACTCGAGCTTGAAGGAGCAGCGACGCGGCATCGAGTCTCTTCATGTACCCCTGCGGAGGCAGGGGTCCAGACTAGTTCCCTGAACAATCAACAGAAAAGACTGGGATCCTGCCTTCGCAGGATCACGACTACTCCTCCATCCGCCAAGGCGGGAAGCGGCGCGCCTCGCCCGCCTTGTAGAGGAAGATGATGTTGCCGTCCGGATCGCGAAGCCGCGCCTCCCGCCACATCCAGGGCTGGTTGCGCGGGCCATGCTCGAAGGCGATGCCGAGCCGCGCCAGCTTGTCGACCAAAGCGTCAAGGTCGGCACATTCGAGATAGACAGCGGTCGTCGCAGCGATCGTCTCTTCGGGATCCGCCTGTATCGACAGGGTTGCGCCACCGCCGGTCTCGAAGCGAGCGTAGCCGTTCTCGGGGCTATCGACGATCTGTCGAATGCCGAGCGCGCGGTAGAATTGCACGGACTTGGCATAGTCGTTGACGGTGACGGTCACCTGATTGAGCCGCGGCGCGCCGGGCGGGCCCACGTCGAGGCGGACATCGCCCTGCCCCATCGGGCCGGCGCCTTCACCGAGACCGGGAGCGGCGTAGAGTGA
>DASUCP010000219.1:0-3057 GCA_036275975.1 Sphingomicrobium sp. | reverse complement strand
CCTTGCCGTCGATGGGCGAATAGCTGGCCAGCCCGCCGGCCGATTCGATGCCAGCCAGCTCGAGGATTTGCTCGGCTTCATCTGCGGGGCTCATGCCAGCAGCTCCTTCGCTTTGGCCATCGCGGTTACACCCGCGTCGATGGTCTCGTCCTTCTTGCCGAAGCAGAGGCGAACGAGATGCCTTAGTGGATTTCTCTCGGCGAAGGCGGAGAGCGGCACGACGGCGACGCCCGCCGCCCCGACCGCCGAAGTGGCAAATGTCTCGTCGTCGAGCGAGATTCCCGACGCTTTCAGGTCCACACAGAGGAAGTAAGTCGAAGCCGCGTCAAGCACGGAATAGCCGGCCTGCCGTAGCCCTTCCGTCATTCGGTCGCGTGACCGTTGGAAGCGATCGCGCATGGGTTGAACCCATGCATCGCCTTCATTCAAGCCATAAGCCACCGCAGCCTGCAGGTTAGGAGCCGTCGAGAAGGTCAGGAACTGATGCGCACGGGCAACGAGGTTCGCCAGCTCCGGAGGGGCGACCATCCAACCGACCTTCCAGCCGGTGAGCGAAAAAATCTTGCCGGCCGAGCCGATCTTGATCGTCCGCTCCGCCATTCCAGGCAGCGTCGCCAGCGGCGTGAAGCTGCGCCCGTCAAGCACGATATGCTCCCACACCTCGTCACTGATCACGATAAGATCGTGCTCGCGCGCTATGGAGGCGAGTGCTTCTACATCGTTCGTGTCGAACAGCCGCCCGCTCGGATTATGTGGGTTGTTGAACAGGATGGCGCGTGTCTTCGCACCGACGGCGCGTCGCAGGGCGTCCCGATCAATGTGCCATTGGGGTGGCTGAAGCGCGACTTCGACGGGCGTTCCCCCTGCCCTTCTGATCATTGGCGCGTAGCTGTCGTAGGCAGGGGTAAAAATGATCACCTCGTCGCCGGGCCGCACGGCCGCGAGGATCGCCGCTCCGAGCGCCTCGGTTGCTCCGCTGGTCACGCACACCTGCTCCGGCGCGAGCTGCTGGCCGAAGTGGCGGTTGTAGTGGTCGGCAATCGCCTGGCGCAGGGGCATCAGTCCCCGGGAAGGCGGATATTGGTTGGAGCCTTCCTTCAGCGCACGCGCGCCGGCGTCGAGGATCTCGTTGGGCCAGCCGAAATCCGGAAACCCCTGACCGAGATTCACGGCGCCATGCTCCTGCGCGAGCGCGGACATGCGCTCGAACACGCTGGTCTTCATCTGTTCGTAAAGCGGGTTCATCGGCCGTCGCATAGCGTGGACGCCGCTCCACCGCGAGTTCCGGCGATCAGTTGCTAAGTGCGCTCCGGACGGCTGCGAACGGATTGGCAAGTGCCTGCTCGACCATCGTGAAAGCGAAACCCGCAAATATGGTCGCAATCAGAACGACCGATGCGAATTCGATCATCCTCCCGCGAAGTCGGTTGTCTTCGTGGCTGCGCGGATGCTTGCGGCGCTCGTAGGGGGGCCGGCCGGTGGCCGCAGTCAACTGAAGTCCGGGCGATTGTGCGAGGCTCATAATCTCCTCGACAGGCACACGGTCTTCCGAGCGAAGTCCCGCCCGCACGCCTTTGCGCCAGACGACGCGCGCGACGATGACGTAATCGCCTTTCCACAGCTCGATGAAACTGCCCTCCGGAGCGGCACGGCTCGCCTGGATCATCAGCCCGCGCGACGAGATGTTGAGGATGCACGCGTCAGACCAATGCGCGCCCATGCGCAGACGCGCCGGAAGAATGACACGCCGCCGCAACTCGCGCGGCTGCTGGCTGCTGGAGGACACGCCGGGCATGGCTCGCGGCTACAGATTCGCGGTGTTGGAGGTCTGAACCATTCCTCCGGACCGGCTGAGTTTCCTGGGAAGATTGCGCCGGAATGGCCGCGTCAGTAGCGGTCGCCCGCATGGACAATGGCATCAGCACGATCGTCGAGGGCGCAGCGGCTGCCTTCGAAAGCTGGTCGAACCTTGGCCCGAACGCCCGGCGCAAGCTGCTCAATCATGCCGCCGACGTGATCGAAAGCCGCGCGGATCAGTTCGTCGAGCTCATGGCCGAAGAGCTTCGCGCGTCCGAGCCGTGGGCGCGGTTCAATGTAATGCTCGGAGCAGGCATGGTACGCGAGGCCGCGGCGCTCACGACTCAAATCACCGGCGAGGTGATCCCCTCCGACAAGCCGGGCTTGCTGTCGATGGCGCTGCGCGAGCCTGTCGGAGTCGTCCTCGGCATCGCGCCCTGGAACGCGCCGGTAATCCTCGGCTGCCGCGCCATCGCGACTCCTCTGGCTTGCGGCAACACGGTAATCCTGAAGGCGTCCGAACGATGCCCACGAACCCAGGGGCTGATCGTCGAAGCATTCCGTGAGGCGGAGTTCCCGGACGGGGTCGTCAATCTTGTCACGAACGAGCCTGCCGATGCTGTCGGGGTCGTCCGCGCGATGATCGAGCACCTTGCGGTGCGCCGGATCAACTTCACGGGTTCGACCGAGGTCGGCAGGTCCGTTGCGAAGCTCGCCGCGGAGCAGCTCAAGCCGGTGCTTCTCGAGCTCGGCGGAAAAGCCCCGCTGATCGTGCTCGAAGATGCCGACCTCGACGAAGCGGTGAAAGCGGCAGCATTCGGCGCCTTCCTCAACGCGGGCCAGATCTGCATGTCGACCGAGCGAATCATCGTAGTCGGGGCCGTCGCCGATGAATTCGCGCGGCGGTTCGCTAAAAAAGTCTCGAGCATGCCCGCAGCCGCGGTCGGCTCACAGGTCGATGAAAAAGCCGAGGCTGATGTTCGCGCGCTGATCGATGATGCGATAGCCAAAGGCGCGCATCAGCTCGCCGGAGCGGCGACAGTCGTCGGGGGAGTGACACCCGAAATGCGCCTCTATCGCGACGAGAGCTTCGGACCCGTCGTCGGAATCATCCGGGTGGCGGACGAGGAGGAAGCCGTGCGGGTCGCCAACGACACGGCTCATGGATTGGCCGCTTCGGTCTTCACCGGAGATATCGCACGAGGCCTCCGCGTCGCCCGACGCATCCAATCCGGCATCTGTCATATCAACGGCCCGACT
>DASUCP010000218.1:0-3316 GCA_036275975.1 Sphingomicrobium sp. | reverse complement strand
GGCGAAAATGGCGCGAACAGCGCGACGACGCTGAGCACCAAATGAAGGCCGATCGACAGGGTTACTGCGGCGAAGACCAGCCGAACTCCGCTCAACCTCTGACCGCGCGCTCCACCGGCGATGTCGTAGAGCAACATCACCCAGAGGAGGTTGCGCACCGTTCCGAAGGTCATCGTCATCGGCTCGCTTCGGCCAAACACGGCGGCGATCACCGCCCACACCGCAGTGCCGAAGCAGGCTGCGATGAGCAGCGTTTCCGAACGGTCGGGACGCCGGCGGACGCGCCACATGACGACCGACGCGAAGGCGCAGGCCGCGGCCATGTAGCTCCAGAAGGCGATTACGTCCTGCACGAGCCCCCGCCTGTCAGTTCATCCGACATGGCGAAGGGTGTCGCTAAATTTTACAAATAAGTGGTGAACGCGAGGCGCGTCAGCCGCTGACGGGCACAAGCTCCATCACGTCGAGCTGCGATTCGAAATGAGGCTTGGGCATCACCAGCCGCCAGTGGTTCGGCCCGATGTGCTCGACGTAGCCGGCGATGTCGCGGGTCTGGTCCTGGCCGTATTGCAGAGCGCGCTTCTCGTCGCCGAGGACCAGCGTGCCGAGGAAGATCTCGCGCATGGTGTCGTTCGGGAAGACGAGTCCGACATAACGCTGCGAACCGCTCAGCTTGTTGAAGCGCTTAAGCCCGCGTTCGGCCTTCACTCGGCAAGTGAAAGGCGGATAGGTTACGTAGCCCAGGTTTCCTGGCTGCTTGGCACCCAGCTTCAGGACCCGGCAGCGAAACGTGCCTTCCGGTAGCGCCGCGCCGGGCATTGCTGCGTCGGGGTCGAGCAGGACGCCTTCGCGTGCGACTTCTGCGGCATGCGTCGCTCTCGCTGCGTTGACCGCCGCCACGAATGTGGCTCGCCAGTCGCGCAGGCGCTCGCGGTCGTCGGCGGTAACCACATCCTTCCATGCCAGCGTCCACCGCGGGATCATCCCGGAGGGCTGCTCGATCACGCTGCACGACGAGCAGGCGAGCAAAGCAGCGAGCAGGATTGGAGCGCGCATCAGACTAAGCCTAGGCGGCAGTCCAGCCCCCGTCCATGCTGAGGTTGGAGCCGGTGATAGAAGCCGCCTCGTCGCGGCACAGGAACACGGCCAGGGCCGCGACTTCCTCCGGAGTGACGAAGCGCTTGGTCGGCTGCCCGGCGAGCAGCACGTCGTTCATCACTTGCTCGCGAGTCATGCCTCGCGCCTTCATCGTGTCGGGGATCTGCTTCTCGACCAGCGGGGTCCAGACGTAGCCTGGCGAAATGCAGTTCACCGTGATTCCGCTTGTCGCGACCTCGAGCGCCACCGTCTTGGTGAACCCCGCGATTCCGTGCTTCGCGGCAACGTATGCGCTCTTGAAGGGCGAGGCGACGAGGCTGTGGGCGCTCGCCGTGTTGATGATGCGCCCCCACTTCTTCTGCTTCATCGACGGTACCACGAGGCGGGTCGTGTGGAAGGCCGACGAGAGGTTGATCGCGATGATCGCATCCCACTTCTCCGGCGGAAAATCCTCGACTGGCGAGACGTGCTGGATACCGGCATTGTTGACGAGAACGTCGGGCTCGCCGAGCTCGTCAGCGCAGCGTTTCATCATTAGCTCGATCTCGGCCGGCTTGGACATGTCCGCGCCGTCATGAATCGCCCCGAGCTCGGAGCATTCGCCCTCGATCTCGGCGGGATTGCCGAAGCCGTTGATCATCAGCTTTGCGCCTTCGGCGGCCAGCGCCTTCGCGATCGCCAGGCCGATGCCAGAGGTGGACCCCGTCACCAGCGCGACCTTGCCTTCGAGAATCATCGATTGCTCCTTTGCCGCGCTCCTCGCGGCAGGCGCTTTCAAATGCAACCGGTGCTAGGCGCCGCGCATTACGGCTGCTTGGCAGGAGACGACGATGCGGCTGGGCGACGAACGCGAAAGCACGAACTTCGAGGATGTCACCGGACGCAGCGGCGGTTTTGGAGGCGGATTCGGGGGAGGAGGCCTCGGCTGCCTGCTCCCACTGGTGGCCAGTCGGTTCGGCATCGGCGGCGTCATCGTGCTGGTGATCGGCTATTTCCTGCTGAGCTCGCTCGGCGGTTTGGGCGGCGGAGGCGGCAGCCAAGTCCCAGCCACCCAGCAAAGCGCGCCCGCGGGACAGAGCACGCTTGACCCCAACACAAAGCATTTCATGCTCCAGGTGCTCGCGTCGACAGAAGACGTTTGGACCAAGTTGCTTGGCGGGCAATATCCGCCAACAGGCCTCGTCGCTTATTCGGAATCCTATCAGTCAGGCTGCGGCGCCGCCCAATCGGCGATGGGGCCATTCTACTGTCCCACGGACAAGAAGATCTATCTCGACACCGAGTTCTTCGATGAACTGTCGCGGCGTTTTCAAGCGCCCGGCGATTTCGCGCAGGCCTATGTCATCGCGCATGAAGTGGGGCATCACGTCCAGGACCTGACGGGCACGCTCGGCCAGGCAGAGAAGCTCCAGGCGCGCGCGAGCGAAACCGAAGGCAATGCCATCCAGGTCAAGATCGAGCTCCAGGCGGATTGCTATGCTGGTGTATGGGCCGCCAACGCCAAGACTCCGGAAGGTCAGCCGGTGATGGAGCCGGGAGATTTCGAGGAGGGCATGCGAGCCGCCGAAGCCATCGGCGACGACACTCTGCAGAAGCAGACGCAGGGGAGGGTGGTGCCAGACAGCTTCACCCACGGGACGTCGGCCCAGCGGATGAACGCGCTTCGCACGGGATACCAGAGCGGCGACCCGAACGCCTGCAAGTCGATCTAAACGCGGACGAGCATCTTTCCGGTGTTCGCACCGGTGAACAGGCCGAGGAAAGCGTCGGGCATGTTTTCTAGCCCTTCAAAGACCGTCTCGTGGGACTTCACCGCGCCGCTCGCCATCAGCGCGCCCATTTCGCGGTAGAATTCATCAAGCCTCGCGACATAGTCGCCGTAGAGGAACCCCGTCATTGTCACCCGCATGGCGATCATCCGGATCATGTAGCGGAAGCCTTGAGGTTCGCGGCTGTTGTAGCCAGCGATCATGCCGCACAGGGCGATGCGCGCGTGGAGCCTCGCTCGGGCGAATGCGGCGTCGAGATGATCGCCGCCGACATTGTCGAAATAGACGTCGATGCCCTCGGGCGCCGCTTCGCGGAGCGAAACGAGGATCGGCCCTGCCTTGTAGTCGATGACCCTGTCGGCTCCGAGCGAGCGAACGAAATCGCATTTGTCCTTCCCGCCCGCAGATCCAATTACAGTCATTCCCATGGCCTTGGCGATCTGCACGAC
>DASUCP010000217.1:0-3078 GCA_036275975.1 Sphingomicrobium sp. | reverse complement strand
GCGTTCTGCGTAGACTCGGCAGCATGGGCCCTTCGCGTGCCCGGCTCATGAGCCTGTCCACCGAAGAATCGGCTATTGTCGTCAAGCTGAAGTGTCAGGGCTGCTTGCTCGATGCCGCGATCTCGACAGGGATCTCGCTTGCAATGCGCTACCGCGGCGCGGTGCTCTTCATCCCGCGCGACGAGGGCGATTGCTACCAGCCTGCTCATTTCCGGAAGATCGCGAACGAGCTTGAACGGTGGGGCCTGGAGCTCCTGCCGCTCGACTACCACGTCCTCTCTTGAGGCGGCTCGCCTGCGTGCATCGACTCGTGTTCCGACTTGGAAGCGTCGGTCACCTTCTGGTCGTGACCGCTCTTGTCGCTGAAGAATGCTGCCGCGAACAACCCGCAGCCAAGCAGCACCGAGAAGAACACGCCCAGCGTGGTCGCGATGACGGTGTTCGCATCGAGGCTGCTCGTGAAATGCAGGTAGGTCAGCGCCGCTACGACCATTGCTACGGCGATTACGGCGATGATGACGAGAGCGCGCTTGAACTCCGCCAGCGCCTCAGCGGGGGTGTGAGTGGGCATGGAGGTTATGTAGGAAGTGGCCCGAGGCATTGCCAATCATGCACGGCTGGCTCGCCGCAGCGCCGAAGGGAGGCTGCCGAGTGCGTCCCGCAGCCGTGATGATGTCATCCAGGACATCGAAGCTGAAGCTCTGCTTCTGCTCCACGAGGCCGCGGGGGAGCGAACCGAGTGCGGTCCTCTACAGCGCCGCCACGTGGCGGCGAGGGAGCACCCAGTCTCGCCGCGGGAAGTGGCATGTGTAGCCTCCCGGGTAACGCTCCAGATAATCCTGGTGCTCGGGCTCCGCTTCCCAGAAGTCGCCGACCGGGGTGACTTCGGTCACCACCTTGCCTGGCCACAGGCCTGACGCTTCGACGTCCGCGATCGTGTCCTCGGCGACCTTCTTCTGCTCGTCATTCACATAGAAGATCGCGGAGCGATAGCTTGCTCCAACATCGTTGCCCTGGCGGTTGAGCGTGGTCGGATCGTGGATCTGGAAGAAGAATTCCAGGAGCCTTCGATAGCTCATCTTCGCGGGATCGAAGATGATCTCGATCGATTCGGCATGGTTCCCGTGGTTCCGGTAGGTCGCGTTCGGGATGTCCCCGCCGCTGTACCCGACGCGGGTCGAGAGGACGCCCGGGAGCTTGCGGATCAGGTCCTGCATGCCCCAGAAGCAGCCGCCGGCGAGGACGGCGCGCTCGGCGTTCACGCCACTTCCTCCACCTGGCTTAGATAGGCGCCGTAGCCCTGCGCCTCCATCTCCGCGCGGGGCACGAACCGGAGCGATGCCGAGTTGATGCAATAGCGAAGTCCGCCGCGGTCCCTCGGGCCGTCCGGAAAGACATGGCCGAGGTGGCTATCGCCATGCGCCGACCGGACTTCGGTCCGGACCATCCCGTGGGAAGTGTCTTTCAGCTCGACGACGTTGACCGGCTCGATCGGCTTGGTGAAGCTCGGCCATCCGCATGCGGAGTCGAACTTGTCGGACGACGCGAACAGGGGCTCGCCCGAGACGATGTCGACGTAGATCCCAGGCTCCTTGTTGTGGAGATATTCGCCGGTCCCGGGGCGCTCGGTCCCGCTCTCCTGAGTCACACGGAACTGCTCCGGAGTGAGTTTCTCGATTGCTTCCTTTGTCTTTGTGTAGCTCGCCACTGGCTGCTCCTTTGAGGTTGATGGTTCATGGGTCGGCGGCGCCCGCGCGGGCGAAGCTGCATCAATGCGGCTTCGAAACCGATTTGAGGTAAGCGATCAGGAGACGTCTCTGCGTAGGGTCGTCGATCTTGAGGTACATCTTGCTTCCCGGCGCCATCTTCTGGGTGTCGCTCAACCATTCGTCGAGCCGCGCCGGGGTCCAGACTCCGCCGAGCTTCTTCAGCGCGGGGGAATAATCGTATCCCGGTACGCTCGCGACCTTGCGGCCGACGACGTTGCGATGGCGCGGCCCAATTCGGTCGGCGTCGACCGAATGGCAACCCGTGCATTTGCTCTGGTAGAGCGCCTGTCCGGCCGAAACATCGTCGGCGGCGAAGCCGGGACGAGGGAGCGCAAAAGTCACGAGGGCAACCGCCGCCAACGCACCCGCGGACCACAACGCAAGCCAAGACGCGCGACGCATGGAGAAACCTTCCGTCAACCGAAGATGTAGGGCGCTTTGGGGATCGGCATTCCTGCCGCGCTGCTGAGCGTCGCCCAGTGCGTCGCTTCGTCGGCCGAAATCGATGCGAACAGGTTCGCGAGCTTCGGATCCTTGATCGCGTTGATCTGGCCGATGTAGGCGCTGGCCGCCCCATGCTCGAGCGAGGTCGCGAGGAGCACGACGTCCTTCTCGGACTTCAGCGACTTGAGGTTGAGCTCCTTGATATAGTCCGCATCGCTCTTCGGCTCGACGGGCTTCGCTCCTGCCTCGCGAACAAGCTTCGCAAGCGAATCCCGGTGCGCTTCGTGATGGCCGACAAAGATGGTCGCGACCTGGAGGGTGCCCTTGGAAAGAAGGCCGCTCTTGCCAGCGATCTTGTAGGCAGCGATTCCTTCATGCTCGAGCGCGAGCGCGGTCTGGATGACCCCGACGTCACTGCGGTTCTTCGGCGCGGCGGCAAGCGCGGGGCTGACGCCGATGAGGCCCGCAGCGCCCGCCCCGAGAGTCAATGCTCCCGCCTGTTGGAGGAAGGCCCGGCGATTGCCGGCAATTGAACGGTCTTCGAAATCCATGATCGTCTCCAGCGCGCGCAATGGTCGCGGGATCGAGCGCCGGCGTACGCGCCTGCGGCGGTGCTCGAGCATTGCGTTGATTGACTCGGGGAGGCGCCGGGGAAGGTTACAGCTTGTCCCCTTCGAACCGCGTCCGGGGAGGCTAGCTCTCGTCGCTTTCGTCCAGCGCCCGGCCGATGCGCTTCAGCCCGCGGTGGATGTTGACCTTCACGAGCGACGGCGACTGCCCGGAAATGCGCGACGCTTCCTCGACGCTCGCTCCGCGAAGCTTCACGAGACGGATCACCTGCGCCTGAGCCGGCTTGGTCTCGGCA
>DASUCP010000216.1:0-15863 GCA_036275975.1 Sphingomicrobium sp. | reverse complement strand
TACCATGCCGGCGTCGAAGCGAAGATCTTCGAGGGCTTCACCCAATGCACCGAGGTGTCGAAGGGCGGGAGCACGGCGGACGTGTTGCGGCAGATCACCCACGCGCCGCTGGTCCGCTGCGACGAAGTTCAGTTCCGTTTCCTTGGAATCTCGATGGCCGGATGGAACGCGATCCTGTCGTTCGGGGGCGCGGCGCTCATCCTGATCCTCAGCCGCCGTGCGCGGCGCTCATGACTAGCTGGCACCCCGGCGACCGCCGCGCCGATACGGACTCGATGCTCCGCGTCGACCAGGCCGGCGAATATGGGGCTACGCGCATTTACGCGGGGCAGCTGGCCGTGCTTCGCCGCAATTGCCCCGAGGCCAAGCTCGTATCGCGAATGGCGGCGCAGGAACAGCGCCATCTCGAACGGTTCGACAGGCTGATGGCCGAGCGCCGCGTGCGCCCGACCGCGCTTCAGCCGTTCTGGAACGTCGCCGGCTTCGCGCTCGGCGCCGCCACCGCGCTGATGTCGGAAAAAGCGGCGCTCGCCTGCACCGACGCGGTCGAGACGGAGATCGACCGTCATTACGGGCAGCAGCTCGACGAACTCGGTGACGATGATCCCGACCTCGCGTCGGACATCCGCGAGTTTCGCGCCGACGAGCTCGAGCATCGCGACACCGCTCGGCAAGGGGGCGCGATGCAGGCTGTGGGTTATCCCTTATTGACCGCGGCGATCCGTGCTGGTTGCAGGGTGGCGATCGAGCTTTCTAAGCGGATTTGAGGAACTTCAAGGCGGCCTTGACCGCTGAATCACTGTTGGAAAGGACTTGGGTAGCAACATGAACAGGCTGGTCATCGGTGCAGCGGCCATTGCGGCAGCGGGTGCAGGCCTCGCCGGGCTTCCCTCGCCCGCGGTCGCGCAACAGCAGAACATTGCCGAAATCATTGTTTACGGCAACGACCCGTGCCCGCGCTCGACCGACGACCAGGTCGTGGTTTGCGCGCGGCGGCCGGAGGCCGAGCGGTACCGAATTCCGCCGAAGCTGCGCCCGAGCGGCACGCGCCAGCAGACCCAGTCGTGGGCCGCCAACTCCAAGGTCCTGGAGACGGTGGGAGCGACCGGGACGAACACCTGCTCGCCCGTTGGCCCGGGCGGCTTCACCGGCTGCGAGACTCAGGTCATCAATGAGTGGCGCAAGCAACAACGTCAGTCGGCCGAGGACAACAAGCCGCCTCAGTAATAGGGCGCGCCGCAGCGCCATTTCGCTGATCTAAATTGGAAAGCGGAACGAGCGAGCGTGCCATCCGCTGCGTCCGAATGGATCTCCGCGACGCGTTCAGGCACCCTGGCTTCTGCGTGTTTTTCGCGCTGACCGTTCTCCTAATGATTGGGCTTACCCTTTTCCGTTAGCATTGACGGCGGGGTGACCGGTCGAATGCGGCTTGCCTTGGAGCGCGCCCTTGTTAGGCATTCGTGTCACCGCCGACCGGGAGCTTCTTGATTGACCGCAACACAAGCGGCCGTGCTGCAGACGTCCGACCCGGCGCGCAGCCGCTTCCTCGGCCATCCCAGAGGTCTCTTCTATCTCGCCTTCACGGAGGCCTGGGAGCGCTTTTCCTACTACGGCATGACGGCGCTGCTGGTGCTGTACATGGTCAACCAGCTGCTGCTTCCTGGCCATATCGAGCATGTCGTCGGTTTCGGGGCATTCCGGCGTGGGCTGGAGAGCGTGTTCGGACCACTTTCGACGCAGGCGCTCGCCTCCCAGATTTTCGGTCTCTACTCGGGCTTCGTCTACTTCACGCCGGTGTTCGGTGGTTGGGTCGCCGACCGCTGGATCGGCCAGCGCAACGCCGTCGTGCTCGGTGCTCTGTCGATGAGCGGCGGGCACATCGCGATGGCCTTCGACCAGAGTTTCCTGCTCGCGCTGTTCCTGCTGGTGACAGGATCGGGCCTCCTGAAGGGCAACATCTCGGCCCAGGTCGGGGGTCTCTATCCCGTCGACGAGGAGGCGCGGCGCACGCGCGGCTTTGCGATCTTCAGCACGGCGATCAACTTCGGGGCGGTCGTCGGTCCGCTCGTCTGCGGATTCCTGGGTGAGCGCTACGGCTGGCATATCGGGTTCGGTACCGCCGCGATCTTCATGCTCGGCGGGCTGCTCACCTATCTCAGTGGCTATCGGCACCTGCCCGCGAAAGTTGAGCGCAAGGTGCTCGCCGCGGCACCGATGACGAAGGTCGACTGGAAGGTCGTCGCCGCGCTCGTCGCGGTGATGATCATCGCCGTGTTCCAGTCGATCGCTTACTACCAGCTTGCGAACGTGCTTCCGGTATGGCTCGAGCAGCACGCCAACATGAACGCGGGCGGATTCGAGATTCCGATCCCGTGGTACCAGTCGATCGACCCGCTCTTCAGCATCGTCTTCGTGCCGGTCCTGTTCGCTCTCTGGCGCTGGCAGCAGGACCACGGCGGCGAGCCGTCCGAGCTGGGCAAGATCGGGCAAGGGGCGTGGCTGTGCATGGTCGCGAACCTGATCCTCGTGGCGGCTATCGCAGCCGACGGCTCGGCCAAGGTGCTGTGGCTTTGGCCGTTCCTGTATTGCGCAATGCAGGGGATTGCGTTCGTCTATTACTGGCCGACGCTTCTCGCGCTCGTCTCGCGAGCGGCGCCGCCGAAGATCAATGCCACGATGATGGGCATCTGCTTCCTCGTCCTGTTCGTCGCCAACAACTTCATCGGCTGGATCGGGACCTTCTACGAGGAGATGACGCCGCTTTCCTTCTGGCTGCTCCACGCAGGAATCGCCGCGACGGGCGGGATTTTGGTGCTGCTGTTAGGGCCCATTCTCCGCCGCATTCTGGAACCGAAGGAAACGCAGGCGCTTAGACCTGCAGCAATGACCCGGGAGGTCGAAAGATGAGCGTTGCCGAAGCCACCCCCGACTATGAAATCGGGACCCACGACGATCGCGCCTTCCTCGGCCATCCGAAGGGCCTCGGTTATCTCGGCTTCACTGAGGCGTGCGAGCGCTTCTCTTACTATTCGATGCAGACGTTGCTCGTGCTCTACATGGTCAATTACCTGCTGGTGCCGGAGCGCATGCACAAGGTCGTCGCGCTCGATTGGCTGAACGCGCGCGTCTATCCGGGCCTTGCAGGACAGCCACTCGCCTCCGCTATCTTCGGGACCTACACCGCGCTGGTCTACCTGACGCCGATCCTCGGCGGGATCATCGCCGACAAGTGGCTCGGCCGGAACAAGACGCTCATCCTCGGCGGGATCCTGATGGCCATTGGCCATTTCCTGATGGCGATCCAGCCAGCCTTCCTGTTGGCGTTGCTCGCGCTGCTGCTCGGTGTCGGCGCGTTCAAAGGCAATATCGCGACGCAGGTGGGCGCGCTCTATGGACCCAACGACCTCCGTCGAGCGATGGCGTTCCAGATCTTCTACATCTTCATCAATGTCAGCGTGATCGCCGCGCCGCTGATCTCGGGCACCCTGGGTCAGAAGGTCGGCTGGCATTACGGCTTCGGCTGCGCGGGCGTCGTGATGGTGCTCGGCCTGCTGCTCTATTTGTCCGGGCGGAAGTATCTACCGGCCGAGGAGCTCAAGAGCCCGGGCGAAGACCCAGCGCTGCGAGAGCCGATGACCCGCGATGACTGGATTTGCGTCGTCTATCTTATCATCCTCATCCCGGTCCTCGCGGTTTCACTCCTCACAAATCAGGAAATCTTCAATGCCTATCTCGTCTGGGGCGACCAGCAGTTCGACCTAACGCTCCTCAACCACACGAGCAGCTGGCTGATCACCGTCGATGCGACGGTCAGCTTCGCCATGCTCGTCGCGGTCGCCGCCTTTTGGAAGTGGTGGAGCATCAACCATCGCGAGCCTGACGAGATCAGCAAGATGATCATCGGCAGCGTGTTCACCGTTGCCGGAGGCCTGTGCCTGTTCATGGCGGCGTTGACCCAGCCGGCAGGCGGCAAGATCAGCCTGTTCTGGCCGATGATGTTCGAGCTCTGCAACAGCATCGGCTTCGCGCACGTGCTGCCAATCAGCCTCGCTCTATTCTCGAAGATTTCGCCCAAACAGATCACCTCGACGGTGATCGGTCTCTACTACCTGTCTTTCTTCATCGCCAACGCGGCGGTCGGCTATGTCGGCGGCCTCTATTCGAGCCTGCCGACGACAACCTTCTGGCTGATCCACGTCGCCAGCGCCGCCTTTGGCCTTGTCGCCTTCATCCTGTTCAAGATCGCGATCGGCCACCGCATGCAGAGCACTGCGGAGGACCAGGCGAAGGCGCTCGCTTAAGCCTTACGGGACGATCGGCAAATAGACGGCGCTTGCGTCGTTACCGCCGTAGAACACGCTCTGCGTTGCCGCGCGGTAGTCGGCGGGCCTCGCGTAGAAGATGTTCGGGACGAAGGTCTGCGGATTGCGGTCGTAGAGCGGGAAGAGGCTCGACTGGACCTGCACCATCAGCCGGTGTCCCGGCAAGAACACGTGATCGACGTTCGGCAGGTTCCACTTGTATTCGGTCGCCTTGCCCGGCGTCAGCGCATGCGGCTTCGCGAAGCTGTCGACGTAGCGGCCGCGGAAGATCTCGATCCCGATGGGGAGCTCGAAGCCCGACATGTCGCGCTTTGAACCCTGTCCCGCGCCTTCCGGATTTTCATTCGGATAGACGTCGATGAGCTTTACGACCCAGTCGCTATCGGTGCCGCTCGTAGCGGCGAACAGGTCGACCTGCGGCGGGCCCATGATGTGCACCGCCTTCGTCAGCGGCGCGCTGGTGTAAGTAAGGACGTCCGGGCGTCCGTCGACGAAGCGCTGATCGTGCACGAGCCAGCTGTGCCACTGGTTCTCGTCGCCCATATCCACTGGCCGCGGCAGGAATGGCACTGGCTTGGCCGGATCGGAGACATAGTCGTTGCGGCCAGCTGTGCTCGGGCGATCGAAGCTGACGCCGTTACCACCAGTGAGATAAATCGGCGTCGGCGTCCCCATGGGCCAGCGGGGGCTGGACTCCCACTTATTGATGCCGGTTGCATAGGTGTACGCGGCCGGCGTGTGCGGGTCGGGCGTGCCCTTGAGATAGTGATTGAGGAAGGGCTTCAGCTCTTCCTGCCGCCACTGCAACGCGGTGTCGCCATTGAACGTCAGGTCGCCGAGCTCATAGCCGTAATGGTTGGCGCCCGAGTGCCTCCACGGGCCGATCACCAGATGAAGGAGGTCGGTGCCTTCGTACTTGGCCTTGAGCGCGCGGTAGACGGCCGGGGCACCGTAGCTGTCCTCCTGGTCCCACTGACCGACTTCGAGCATGGTTGGGACGGTCAAGGGATGCGCCGCCATCCACTTGTCGACCGCCTGCAGCGACCAGAAGTCGGTGTAGGCCGGGTTCTGCGTCAGCTTCTGGACGAAGGGAATGTTCTCAATGTTGTACTTGCGCGCATAATCGGCCATCGACCCCGCCTCGAGATAGCGCGTGTAGTCGTCGCCGGTGCCATGCGGGATGCTGGCGCCGGCATCGGCCTTGCCGGTGCTCTGCGAGAGAGCGAAGTCGAACCCGCCGACGCGGAACGCGCCGTTGTGGAACCAGTCGTCGCCCATCCAGCCGTCGACCATCGGGCTCTGCGGCACCGCGGCTTTAAGCGCGGGGTGCGGATTGATCTCGGACGCGAGCGTCAGGAAGCCGAGATAGGAAGAGCCGATCGTCCCCACGCGCCCGTTGCTCTCCGGCACGTTCTTTACCAGCCAGTCGATCGTGTCGTAGGCGTCGGTGCTTTCGTCGATGCCGGTATTGTTGAGCGGCCCGACGATGGGGCGGTTCATCACGAACTTGCCTTCGCTATGATGAAGGCCGCGGATGTCCTGCTGGACGATTATGTAGCCGTCGTCGACGAACTCCTTGTACATGATGGGGAGCACGTCGACGACGGACTCGCTCGCGGTCCTCTCGGTGCTTCCCTTCGCGTCATAGGGCGTGCGCGAAAGCAGGATCGGGCCGTTGGTGGTGCCCTTCTTCATGAAGATGACGGTGTAGAGCTTGGTCCCGTCGCGCATCGGAACCATCGCGACGCGCTTTACGAAATCGGCCTGCGGGAGGACCGGGTTGTAGGACGCGACCACGTCAGGCGTCATTGGCGTGACGGGCTGCGGCGCGGGCGCTGCGGCGATGGCGAAAAGCGGGAGAAGCGAGGCGGCGGTGCGCAGGAGCATGGTCTTCATGCCTCCGGCGATAGCAGCCGCTTCAGACGCCGCAAGCTAACGCGGCTCAAGTCCTGCTTCGGTGAGCCAGCCGCGGCTGGTCGCCACGCGGAAAATCGCGTTGACGAGTGGATTGGACCAGCCGGTGTTTGTCGCGAAATCGCGGCGCAGCGTTGCATGGTGCAGCGCGTGCGCTTCGGGCGTCATAAGCAGGCCGACGCGGCGCATTGCATGCACGATCCACGGATTGTCGGCGCGATGCAGCGTGCCGTGGAAATATTGCGCAAGCGTCCCCCCAACGATGAGAACGACGGCGCCCGCGATCAGCCATCCAGGGAGTGCGACCACGACGCAGAGGAGATTCAGGAGGAGCGAAACCGGCAGGGAGACGAACAGGATTGTCGATCCGATCTGCACGAGGAAAGACCGGCGGCCGAGCGCGTCGGGCCGCGGGTGGTGGTTCTTGAAGTCGTAGACGAGCCGCTCGAACGGCGAGATGCGCGGCAGCACGCGGTCGCGAAGCGTTAGATAATCGGCACTCTCGCGCGAGCCGGAATAATGGAACATTTCCGCCAGGCCGACGCCGGGCGTGCACGGCCGATAGTCCATGTACATGTGCGTCAGCCCCGACAGCAGGTCGGCGACGTACCAGGCGGCAAGCGCGGCCGGGATCCAGCGCCAGTCCGGAATGCCCGCGAACCAGAGATTCAGCGCGAGCGAGACCAGAAAAAGGATCGTCGCCGGTAAAGGCGCAGCCTTCATCACCGCCGGAAACCGCCTGCCAATTGGAGCATGCTCAATGCTTGCCCCAATCTACGGCCAGCCGCAACGCACTGCGCCGCCACTCGTTTGAAAGCGCGATGGCAGACGTCGCAACCGACGGACTCAAGCACGCGCTGGAAGCGGAGCGTTCGATCCAGCCTGGCGGCAACCTGCGCGTGTCCTGGGAAGCGCTTTTCAAGGACGCGCGCGACTGCACCCGTTGCGAGCTGTACAAATTCGCGACGCAGACCGTGTTCGGTGAAGGACCGCTCGACGCGTCGATCATGTTCGTCGGCGAGCAGCCGGGCGACCACGAAGATCTCGCCGGCCGGCCGTTTGTCGGCCCTGCAGGCGCGATCTTCGATGCGGCGCTGGAGAAGGCCGGCATCGACCGCTCGGCCGTCTACGTCACCAACGCCGTCAAGCATTTCAAATTCGTCCAGCGCGGGAAGCGGCGCATCCACAACAAGCCCGACGCCGGCGAGATTTCCGCCTGCCGCTGGTGGGTCGAGCATGAGCGCGAGCTGATCCGGCCTCCGGTGACAGTCGCGCTAGGCGCAACCGCAGCCCGCTCGCTGATCGGCAAGGTGGTCACGATCAGCAAGGTTCGCGGCGAGCCACTGCAGCTCGAGGACGGAGGCGAATGCTGGGTGACGGCGCATCCGAGCTCGATCCTGCGCGCACCCAATGAAGGGGCGCGGCGCGAAGGGAAACACCTCTTCCTGCGCGACTTGAAGCTCATCAAAGCCAGGGCAGAAAAGTTGGCGCTTTAACTCTATTGCAAATGCGAACAACTCGCATTAGCGAATGTGCAGCAGCACTAAGGGGATTTCCTTCATGCGTCTTCACTCGTCCGCGATTGCCGTCGCGGTCCTCGCTCTCGCTCACACCGTTCCGGCTTGGGCCGATCCAGACTTCGGTTACGTCTATACCACCGACATCGAGGAACGCGGCGAAACCGAACTGTCCTTGTGGGCGACGGACCGCCGCAGCAAAGGAGAGGGCCACTACGACGCGCAGGACTACAGGCTAGAGGTTGAGCGGGGCATCACCGACCGTTTCCAGGCGTCGGCCTATGTTAATTTCGCGAGCCACCACATCCGCGGTCTCGATGGAGAGTTCGACCCTGTTCGCCGGAACTTCGCGTTCCAGGGCTTCTCGGCCGAATTCAAATATCAGCTGCTCAATCCCGAAAAACACGCCTTCGGCCTTGCGATCTATGCCGAGCCGGCCTGGTCGCGCATCAGCAAGGTGACGGGTGAAAAAAACGACGAATATGAGCTGGAGCTCAAGGCGATCCTGCAGAAGAATTTTGCAGACAATCGTCTGGTCTGGGCGACGAACCTGACCTTCGAGCCTGAATGGGAGCGGGAGCATGAGCAGATTGTTCCCGGCATCGTCGAGAGCAAGACGGAAAAAGAGCTCGCGCTCGAGGTGACGACCGGGCTCAGCTACCGGGTCGCACCGAGTTGGTGGCTTGGCGTCGAGGGCCGCTATCACAGCGTCTATCCGAACTGGACGCACGGCCTCCGCCGCGAGAATTATGCCGTCTATGCGGGACCTTCGGTGCACTATGCGGCGGGCGAGTGGTCAGTGACCGCGACCTGGCTCCCTCAGCTGTTCGGCGGGCCCAACGGTCCAGGCTCTTCGCTGGAGTTCGACGATCACGAAAAGCGCGAGCTGCGGTTGAAGATCAGCCGCGAATTCTGACCTACTCTGCGGCCAGCAAGGTCTCCGCCCCTCCGAGGTCAACCGACACGAGGCGGCTGACGCCCTTCTCGATCATGGTGACGCCATAAAGCCGATGCATCCGGCTCATCGTCACCGCATTGTGCGTGACGATCAGGTAGCGCGTGTCGGTCTCCTGGGTCATGCGGTCGAGCAACTCACAGAAGCGCTCGACGTTCGCATCGTCGAGCGGCGCGTCAACCTCGTCCAGCACGCAGATCGGGGCCGGGTTGGTCAGGAAGAGCGCGAAGATCAGTGCGATGGCGGTTAGCGCCTGCTCGCCACCGGAGAGGAGGGTCAGCGTCGACAGCCGTTTGCCAGGAGGCTGCGCCATGATCTCGAGGCCGGCCTCCAGCGGATCGTCGCTTTCGACCAGTTCGAGATGCGCCTGCCCACCCTCGAACAAGGTCGTGAACAGCCGGCGGAAGTGCCCATCGACCTTCTCATAAGCGTCGAGCAGCCGGACGCGGCCTTCGCGGTTGAGATTGCCGATGGATCCGCGCAGCCGATGGATCGCCTGGGTCAGCTCCTCGGCCTCTTCGGCACCCTTCGCCCGCGACTGGTCCAGCTCGGCAAGCTCCTGTTCGGCAACCAGGTTCACAGGGCCAATGCGCTCACGTTCGGCAGTGAGTTTCTCCAGCGTGGCCGCCTGCTCTTCCGGGTCACGCGGCTCGTCGGCGTCGAAGCCGAGCTTCCCTGGAAGCCGCTGCGGAACGACCTCGAACTTTTCTACCGACTGCCGGGCGAATTCGGCGCTCCTCGCCTGCTGCGCTTCCGCCCGCGCACCTGCGGCAGCACGGCGTTCGCGGGTGTCGGCGGAACGCTCGTTGGCTTCGGAGACGGCGCGGGCGGCGCTCACCACCGCCTCCTCCGCTTCGCGCTCGGCAGTCGCGGCTTCACCGATCCGGACCTGGCTCTCGCTGTTGGATTGCTCGAGCCCCGCGATCGCGGAATCCAGCACCGCCGGTTCCTTCTCCAGCTCGCTCCGCTCGTTCGCTTGCTGCTGCTCGCGCTCGATCGCCTGGGCGAGCCGCTTCTCGGCATCGGCCTGCCTCGTTCGCCATTCGGCCTGCTCACGTGCCGCCGAGCTCAGCCGCTCGCGATCGGCCGCCGTCTCGCGAGCGCGCGTTGCGGCTTCGGCTCGCTTCTCTGCGACCGCGGAGGCGGCATTCGCGGCATTCGCGCGAGCGCCCTCGAGCTCGCGCTCAAGCGTCGCCGGATCGGGGAGAACGGCAAGCGACTTCTCCGCAGCCTGCGCAGCCTCGCGAGCCGCTTCCAAAACAGGCTCGAGGTCGGCGCAGCGTTGGGTGAGAGCGGTGTGATGATCGCGAATTCGTTCGAGCGCGGCGGTTGCCACATCGATGCCGCGAGTCGCTTCGCGCGCGTCGCGCTCAGCCGCGAGCGCCGCGTGGCGGGCTTGCTCGGCGGCCTCGCGGCACCGTTCCATCTCTCGGAGGAGCGCGTCGCGTTCGTTCAAAGCGTTCGTGACTGTCTTTTCGAGGGTGGGCAGTTCCTTGGCGAGTGCCGAGAGCCGATTGACCCTAAGCAGACGCTCGGCCGCCGCGGCACCAGCGCCTTCGGTGACAAAACCGTCCCAGCGTCGCATACGGCCATCGAGTGTCACCAGTCTTTGCCCGACGGCCAGCTCCTGGCCGGAGTCCTGCTCGGCAACAGCGACCTGCGCGAGCCGACGTGTCAACTCGGGCGGAGCGGTGGCGTGATCGGCCAGCGGTTTCGTCCCGGGCGGCAGTGCCGGATCGCTTGCCGACGCTCTGCTGCCCTCCCATCGCCTCGGTCCCCTCTCACCGATCGCCGCGTCCGCATCTTCGCCCAGCGCGGCCGCCAGGGCACGCTCGTATCCGGGCTCCGCCTTGAGGCTGGCGATCGCCGATCCGCCGCCATGATCGAGCGCGGCGGCAAGCGCGTCGTGCTCCGACTTCGCGGCCGAAAAAGCGGCGCGAGCGGACGCCAGGCTGCTCTCTGCTCCATCGCGCTGCTCGGCCGCTGTGGCTCGGCCCTGCTCAGCCTCTGCGCGCCGTTTCTCCGCAGACGCGAGAGCTTCGGCGGCAGCTTTGGCCTTGGCTTCCGCCTCGTCGCGCACGCGTTCCTGATCGCCGCCAGCTCCCAAAGCCGTGATCTGATCGGCGAGCTTCGCTTGCTCCTGCTCCGTCCGGGCGAGCTGCGCTCGGGCCGCGTCCAGCGCCGCTTCGGCGACCCGTCGCTCTGCACGCATAGCGGCCTGCCTCGCGAGCAGGTCTGCAAGTGCCGCCTCCGCTTCCCTCGATTTCGCTTCGGCGGCGCTGAGCTCCGTCGCAATGCGGGCGGCGATCGCCTCCGCATCGTTGAGACGCGTCGAAATCTCGGTGCGCTCGTTTTCGAGGGTCGCGATCGCACTCGCCGCATCACTCTTGAGCGCTTCCTCGCGTGCGATGTCGCCCTTCAGCGACAAATCGAGCCGGTCGAGCTCCGCCAGCCGGCGAGTGACCGTGTCGCGTCGTGCTCGCGCGGTCGCCAGCTTATGCGCGAGCGCATGACCTTCCTCGCGAAGCTCGGCGACGGTGTTGCGCTTGGCCGTGAGATCCTGCGTCGCGCGATCGTGGGCCGCCTGCGCCTCGGCGATGGCCATCTGGATGCGCTCGACTTCCTCGGCGGCCGCATGCGCTTCGGCCGTGGCGGCTTCAGCCGAGCGCTCCGCCTCGACCCACCGGGCGTGCAGCAGCTTGGCTTCGACCCCGCGGATCTGGTCCGTGAGCTTGCGGTAGCGTTCGGCCGCGCGCGCCTGACGGCGAAGCTGCGCGGCGCGTTGCTCCTGTTCGCCGAGAATCTCGCCGAGACGTGCAAGGTTCGCTTCGGCGGCGCGAAGCTTCTGCTCGGCATCTTTGCGCCGCGCGTGGAGGCCAGAAATTCCTGCCGCTTCTTCGAGCAGAAGGCGCCGCTCGACAGGCTTTGCTGAAATGATGGCGCTGATCTTGCCCTGGCTGACGAGGGCAGGCGAGTGCGCGCCGGTCGCAGCGTCGGCGAACAGCAAGGCCACATCTTTCGCACGAACGTCGCGTCCATCGATCCGATATGCCGAGCCGGCGCCTCGTTCGATGCGCCGAGTGACCTCGCTTTCCCCGGCACCGCCCTCGTCGCCCGCGTCGCGTTCGAGCAGGATCGAGACTTCAGCAAAGTCGCGCGGCGGCCGGCTCGCGGTGCCGGCGAAGATCACGTCGTCCATGCCGCCCCCGCGAAGCGACTTGGGGCTGGACTCGCCCATCGTCCAGCGGATCGCCTCGAGGAGGTTCGACTTGCCGCAGCCGTTCGGCCCGACCACGCCGGTCAGGCCGGTCTCGATCCTCAGCTCAGTCGCCTCAACGAAGCTCTTGAAGCCGCTGAGCTTGAGCCGTCGGATCCGCAAGCCTGTCCCTCCCCCCGGCTAGATCGCTAGCCGCGTTCGCCGCCGCCGAGCGCGGCCTTGATCTTCGATTCCAGCGTGGGCCAGACCTGCTCCTCGGTCACCGGTCCGAGTTCCACCATCGAGCCATTGATGATGAAGGTCGGAGTGCCCTGGAAGTTCGGGTACTGGGTGGCGACATCGCTCGTGACCTGGACGAGCTTGTCGGTCGCCTTCTGATCCGACAGGCACTGCGCACTCTTGGCTGGAGCCACTCCGCGCGCCGCCGCCCACGTCTCGAGATCAGCCAGCTTCGCGGCTGCCGGCGCAATCTGGCCCGGGGGCAGTGATTCCAGCGCTTGCAGCTGATCCTGTGGCGCCGCCTGAACCTTCGCGAACCAAACCGGCTGGTCGTGATAAAGCGCTTTGGTCAGCGGGAAGAAGCTTTTCTCGCCATTGCACTGCGCGATCAGCGCCACGCCGAGGTCGATCGCGTTGCGCAGGTAGTTGCGGAATTCGTAGCTGATCTGCCCGTTCTTGACGTACTTGGCCTCGAGCTGCGGCACGGCATTCTCTTCGAACCGCTGGCAGTGCGGGCAGGTCATCGAGCCATACTCGACAAGGTGAACCTTCGCATTGGGGTTGCCCATCATGAAGCCGCCGGCGTCAGTCGCCGTCACCACTGTCGTCCAGTCGCCGTTCTTCGGCGGCGTAACCGCGTGAACCGGCTTCCCGGAATCCGCGGTTGCGGAGGCGTTGCCGCTCGCCCCTTCTTTCGCGTGGCAGGCTGCGCCCGTGAGGCCAATCGCCACCATGGCCGCGATGGAAATCTGCTTCATCAATTCACTTGGCTCCCTTGATCGTGGGAATGGTTTCGCCATCGGCGTCAGCAAGCGACGGCGGCCCGCTGGTAGCGGCAATTCGCGCGGCAAGCGACTCCAAGCATAGCCGGAGCTCCGAATCGGCGATTTCGCGAAGGCCCTCGCCCAGCTCCTTGGGGACAGGACGTAGTTCCGGTCGGGCAGGCTTCGGCGGAGCCACAGGAGGCTTGCCCTGCCGGAACACGACGCGGTTGATCGCGGCATAACCGAAGAAGCGATTGACCCGCTCGACGATCATCGGCGTCAGGTGCTGGATGAGTGGCGCGTGCGCTCCGTCGACCAGCAAGGTCAAAACTCCGCCCGCCTTCCTTCCAGCAGGGAAGCGGATCGATTCGGGCGAGGAGACTTTCGCATAGCGTTCGCCGACGATCTCGGCCCAGCGGCTGACGATCGAGCTCTGGACGAAGCCGAAGCGACGGAACGACTGGCCGCCGATGTCGCCGACAAGCTCGCCTGCGGCGCGCGGGCGGCAGCTGCGCTGAGAATCGTCTTCGGATGGCTTTCGCTTCGACATGCGCGTCGAGCATGCCATAGCGAATTCGTGACCGCCAATGCCGCAAAGCGCCTGATCCAACATTATGTGGATAACTTCAGGCGCTTGCCGTGGCGTTCGCCGCCCGGAGAACCTCCTCCGGAGCCTTACCGCGTCTGGCTGAGCGAGATCATGCTTCAGCAGACTACGGTCGCGGCCGTTGAGCCGCGCTTCAACCGGTTCGTGGCACGATGGCCGAACATCCGAGCCCTTGCGACGGCAAAGGACGAGGACATCCTCTCCGAATGGGCGGGCCTCGGCTATTACGCTCGCGCCCGCAACCTGACCGCCTGCGCAAGAGAAGTCGCGCGCCGCGGAGCCTTTCCCAGGAGTTCGGCCCAACTCCGGGAGCTGCCAGGCGTCGGCGCATACACCTCGGCGGCCATCGCTGCGATTGCGTTCGGCGAGAAGGCAGCTGCCGTGGACACGAACGTCGAGCGGGTGATCGTCCGCATTCACGGACTGAGGCAGCCATCGCGGCCGAATGTCGAAAAATTGACGCTCGACATGATGGGCGACGAGCGTCCGGGCGACTTCGTCCAGGCGATGATGGACCTCGGCGCGACCATCTGCCGTCCGCGCCAGCCGCGATGCGCCGAGTGCCCGCTAAGGAGCGATTGCGCCGCAATCGCGAGCTGTGATCCGGAAGCGTTCCCAGAACGGCAGCAACGCGCACCGCGGCCCCATCGCTACGGTATCGCCTGGTGGATCGAACGAGACGGTCATGTCTGGCTGGTTCGCCGGTCAGCGAAGGGCCTGCTCGGCGGAATGCCCGCGCTTCCCGGAGGTGAATGGAGCGCCGAGCGTCCGGCATCATCGAAGCCTCTCGCCAAGGTCCGTCACGTCTTCACTCACTTCTCGCTCGATCTTTCGGTCGAGCCTGGAGTTGAGCCAGTCGACAACGGCTGGTGGCAGCCGATCGCATCGCTAGAGGAGGCGGGCCTGCCGACCCTTTATCTGAAAGGCGTCCGTGACATTTTGCGCCGGAGACAATCGCTTGAGACTTGATCCATTCTTCTCGGGCCCGGGACTCGACCGGGCAGATGCTCTGCGCGCGGATCCCGCAGCAATCGCCAGGCTGGCCGAAGCGGGCCGCGCGCGCGAGCTCGTGTGGAGGGACGGTCTGCCGGCGATCGGCGAAGACGGATTGCTCGAATGGCGGAATATTGGCGCTCCCGAACTGTTCCTGGGCTTGGATGGGGAGGAGCCTCGCTTCACTGCCATCCCGGAAAGCGTCGAGGGAAGCCGGGCTGCATTCGGCGTCATGGCCAACCTTGCCGCGGAAGAGGCGCCGGTCTTCGCAGCTGCGCTTAGCCTCGGCGGGTGGCACGGCCGGCACCGTTTCTGCGCAAATTGTGGTGCGCCGACGCAGGTCGTCCGCGGCGGCTGGTCGCGCGCTTGCCCGCAATGCGGCGCCGAGCATTATCCGAGAGTCGACCCGGTTGTGATCATGCTTGCGGAGCACGAAGGCTCGCTCCTACTCGGCCGGCAGCCGCAATATCCGCCTGGACGCTATTCGGCGCTCGCCGGCTTCGTCGAAACGGGCGAGACGGTCGAAGCCGCGGTTGCGCGCGAACTCAAGGAGGAAGCCGGTATCGACGTGATCGCCGTCAAATATATCGCCAGCCAACCATGGCCGTTCCCATCGTCGCTGATGATTGGCTGCTCGGCGCGGGCTGTCGGACGGTCACTGACAATCGATACGGCCGAGCTCGAACATGCGCGCTGGTTCAGCCGTGATGAGGTCGCCATGGCCCTTGCTGGCGACGAAGGCGGACCGTTCCTTCCGCCTCCGCACTTTGCGATTGCCCGGACGCTTCTCGAGCGTTGGCTCGCGCTTGATGAAGGGCTGAGTCGCTCCTAAGAGACGCGCAAATTCCTTTCGACCCATCCACGGAAAACCAGGGAAACTTCATGGACGATCGCTTCAACACAATTGCCGGCTGGGTATTGTTCGCGGGCATTGTCGCGCTGGGGTCGTCGATCGTCGCGAGCGAGATCTTCCATTCGGAGCGGCCCGAGAAGATGGGCTATCCAATCGCGGGCGTTCAGGAAGAGGGCGCCGGCGCCGCCACGGCCGAGCAGCCGATCGAGGTTTACCTGGCCAAGGCGGATCCGGCGAAGGGCGAGCAGACCTTCAACAAGTGCATGGCGTGCCACAACGCCGACAAGGGCGGCCCGAACCAGCTCGGGCCGAACCTGTGGGGCGTGATCGGCGAGCCGATCGGGCAGGGCAAGGGCTTCGCTTTCTCCGACGCGCTCTCGAAGAAGGGCGGCACGTGGAATTGGGATAATCTAAGCGAGTGGCTCACCAGCCCCCGTGCATTCGCACCTGGCACCAAGATGACCTTCGCGGGCCTCAGCAACCCTGACGACAGGGCCAATGT
>DASUCP010000215.1:0-23440 GCA_036275975.1 Sphingomicrobium sp. | reverse complement strand
GGCTGCCCGCCGCCTAAGCGCCCTCGCGGCTTACAACAGGAGAGACGCAATGGCTCGAGTGGCGATCGTCACCGGCGGCACGCGCGGCATCGGCGAAGCGATCAGCATCGCGCTCAAGAACATGGGAATGCAGGTCGCGGCCAATTACGCGGGCAACGACGAGCGGGCGCGCGAATTCACGGAACGCACCGGGATCCCAGCCTACAAATGGGACGTCTCCGATTTCGACGCCTGCCAGGAAGGCGTCCGCAAGGTGGAAGCCGACCTTGGCCCCGTCGATGTGCTCGTGAACAACGCGGGGATTACGCGCGACACGACGATGAAGCGCATGGACCACCAGAAGTGGCAGGACGTCTTCGACACCAATCTCGGCGGTTGCTTCAACATGGCCAAGGCGGTGTTCGAGGGCATGCAGGGCCGGGGCTATGGGCGCATCGTCAACATCGGCTCGATCAATGGACAGGCGGGCCAGTACGGCCAGGTCAACTATGCCGCGGCCAAGTCCGGCATCCACGGCTTCACGAAGGCCCTCGCGCAAGAAGGTGCGCGGAACGGCGTGACGGTGAACGCGATCGCGCCCGGTTACATCGACACCGACATGGTGGCTGCCGTTCCCGAGGAGGTGCTCGGCAAAATCGTTGCGCGAATCCCGGTCGGACGCCTAGGCAAGGCCGACGAGATTGCACGCGGCGTTGCCTTTCTCGTCGATGAAAACGCGGGCTTCATCACTGGCTCGACTTTGTCGATCAACGGCGGCCAGCACATGTACTGATGGGGCCCGCTTACGCGCCCCCGAAGAAACGGTCGGTGCTTATCGCCGGGCACCAGACCTCGATCAGTCTCGAGCCGATGTTCTGGCAAGCGCTCGAAGCCGCCGCACGCGAGCGCGGCTGTCCCGTGAACAGGCTCGTTGCGGAGATCGATGCCGAGCGGCTCAACGCGGAGCAGCCGCCGAACCTGACCTCGGCGATCAGGCAATGGCTTTTCGAGCGGCGCTCAGGATCGCGCGAGTGAATGCGGCGCCGTCGTCGGGCGAATGGTCGAGGAACAGCGCCGGCTCGATCAGCTCCAACTCCATGATCCGAAGCACGCTTTCGTCGTCCGGCACGATGTCGACGCGCGCGTAGCTCGCTTTGGCAGGCGCTGCGGCGAGTGCCGCCCGCGCAAGCTCGATCGCGCCTGCCGGGGGAGCCTTGCACGGGGACGTCTCCCCTCCGTGATATTCTTGGACCCGGAAGTCGCCGCTCTTGGGCCGCTTGACGACGACATGGCTGTATTCGCCGCCGAACAGCATCAGCGAGAACTCGCCGGTCCGCGCGATTTCCTCAATCAGCGGCTGGATGATCATCGGCTTGCCGCGGCTGTCCGGCGGTAAGTTGTCCTTGGGCCCGATCCGGTGCGCGCCCATAGCGCTGGCGGAGACAGGCGGCTTGATCACCAACCATTCGCCGGCGAAGCGCCGCCGAGCTTCCTCGAGGTCTTCGTCACAGCAGGATTCGACGGCCAGCGTCGGAACGGTCGGGACCCCAGCCTCGGCAAGCTCCGTCAGATAGGCCTTGTCGCTGTTCCACCGCAGCAGTTCGGGCGGGTTGATCATCGGCCAGCGCTCGCATTCGGCGCGAAGCAGCAAGCTCAACCAGCGCGGGTAATCGAGATGGTAGCCCCACGCGACGAGCGGCAGGACGACGTCGAAGGCGGATAGGTCGTCGACATCTTTCCAGACGACGGGTTCGACCTCGGCGCCGGCATCGGCGAGAACGCCCGCCTCGACATCGTAGGCCCAGCGCCACGGCTCCGGATAACCCGGATCGGGGACCAGCACGGCGATGCGCATCTAGCGGCCGAGCAGAATCCGCGCCTGACCGGCAATTTGCGCCAGCATCGGTGCGCTGACGTGGCCTTCACTTCGTGCTCGCGCGACCAGCTCGCGAAATTGCTCGATCCGTGGCCGCTGCGCCTCGATCCAGTCCTCGACACAGGCGTCGATCTCGCCGCGGCAGCGTGACAGGAACTCGATGCGGAGCTGCTCGAAATCGCGCGCGAGGCCGGCGGTCAACAGCCGCTCCCACTGGTCCGACGGGACGAAACGCGCCACCTGCTGCTGCGCCCAGTCGAGGCCAAGCGCTTCGCCCAGACGCGTGTAAGCACGAGTGAGCGCGAGCTCGTCGACCTTTTGCCGCGCCGCGAGCGCCGCGATCCCGAACACGCCGTCGAGCTCGTAGAGGCGGACGAGGCCGCGGACGATCTCCTCGCTCGCGCCGAGCGACAGCAGCCGATCGCGCCGAGCCGCGGCCTCGTTGCGCACTTCGGAACGAATGAGCTTGGTCGCCGCGGCCGAAATCTTGCGAACGCCCGGCTCGAGCAGCTTGCACAGCTGCGAAATCCGCATCTCGCCGGCCGCCGCTCGAATGACGTCGGACAGGTGCGAAGTGACGCTCGCGGCCGCGATCGAAAAGAGTTCGATGCGCACGGTTTCGGGAAGCTCGGCCTGCTCGATCTGCTCCCATAAGGTGTCGAGGCCGAGCAGCCGTTCGGCGACGAGGAACGCGGCAATCACCTGCTGCAGCGAAGCGCCTTCTTCCTCGGTCAGGTCGAAGGCGACGCCGGGGCCCAGGCGATTGACGAGACGATTGGCGACCTTGGTTGCAATGATCTCGTTGCGCAGGCGGTGAGCGCGAATTGCGCCCTCGTGCGCCTTGCGCATGGGCTTCGGGAAGGCGTCGAACAGCTGTGGTTCGACGAGCGGATCTTCGGCCAGCTGAAGACGCTCGGCGGCATCCTGAAGCACGATCTTCGAGATCGACAGGACCACAGCGAGCTCGGGTCGCGTGAGACCGCGGTTCTCTTGGCCGCGGCGGAGCAGTTCCTCGCTCGTGCCCAGGCCCTCAACCTTGCGGTCGAGACGTCCGGACGCCTCGAGCAACTCGATCGTCCGGACGTAAGCCGGAAGCGCCGTTGCCCCGCCAGCTTCGGCAATAGAAAGAGCGAGCGTCTGCAGCCGATTGTCCTCGAGGACGATGGCCGCGACATCGTCGGTCATCTTCGCCAGCAGCTTGTTGCGCTTGTCGAACTCGAGCCTGCCCTCACGCATTTCGCGGTTGAGCGGGATCTTGATGTTCACCTCATTGTCGGAGCAGTCGACGCCGGCGCTATTGTCGATGAAGTCGGTGTTGATGCGCCCGCCTTGCTCGGCGAACTCGATCCGGCCGGCCTGGGTGATCGCAAGGTTCGCACCCTCCCCGATCACGCGCGCGCGCACGTCCTTCGCATCCGTGCGGAGCACGTCGTTCGACGGATCGCCGACGTCCACCTGGCTCTGCGTCGAGGACTTGATGTAGGTCCCAATGCCGCCGAACCACAGCAGGTCGACCGGCGCCTTCAGGACCGCATTGATGAGCGCAACCGGCTCCAGCTGCTTGTCACTGATTCCTAGCGCTTCGCGCGCCTCCGGACTGAGCGCGATCGACTTCTCGGTACGCGGGAAAACGCCGCCTCCCTTCGAAATGAGCTTGCGGTCGTAATCGTCCCAGCTTGAGCGCGGCAGATCGAACAGCCGCTTGCGCTCGGTCCAGCTCGCCTCCGGATCAGGATTGGGGTCAATGAAGATGTGACGATGGTCAAATGCAGCGATGACCTTCAACGTCTTCGACAGCAGCATGCCGTTACCGAACACGTCGCCCGACATGTCGCCGCAGCCGGCGACGGTAACCACATCCGTCTGAACGTCGATGCCCATTTCGAGGAAATGCCGCTGCACGGAAATCCACGCCCCCCTGGCGGTGATGCCCATCGCCTTGTGGTCGTAGCCATTGGAACCGCCGCTCGCGAATGCATCGCCGAGCCAGAAATTGTGCTGCAGCGCTATCTCGTTCGCGATGTCGGAGAAGGCTGCCGTGCCCTTGTCGGCGGCGACCACGAAGTACGGGTCGTCGCCGTCGTGAATGACGACGCCGGTCGGATGCACGACCTTGTCATTGACCAGGTTATCCGTGACCGAGAGCAGCGAGCGGATGAAGATCTTGTAGCTCTCAGTGCCTTCCGCGAGCCACGCGTCGCGGTTGGACATGGGCGGCAGCTGTTTGGGATAGAAGCCGCCCTTCGCGCCTGTAGGGACGATCACCGCATTCTTGACCAGCTGCGCCTTCATCAGGCCGAGGATTTCGGTGCGGAAGTCGTCGCGCCGGTCCGACCAGCGGATTCCACCGCGCGCGACGGGACCGCCGCGCAAGTGAATGCCTTCGACACGCGGGCTGTAGATCCAGATTTCACGCCACGGCACCGGAGCCGGGAGGCCGGGGACGAGAGAGGAATCGATCTTGAACGCGAGTGCCTCCTCCGCTGCGGGGCAGAAGGCATTCGTGCGAAGGATCGCTTCGACCAGCGCTCTCAGGCGCCGCAGGATGCGGTCGTCGTCGATCGAGCGGACCTTCGTCAGCGAGCGGTCCAGATCCTCCCGATACCGCGCGACCTGCGCGTCGCGATCCTTGACTCTCGGATCGTGGCTGGCGGTGAACAGTCCAATCAGCGCCGGGGTCGCGCCTGGCGCGCGCCGCAAGGCGTCAGCGACAGTGATCAGCCCAAAGCTGCTTCCGGTCTGGCGCAGGTAGCGGAACCAGGCGCGGAGCCACACGACCGCCTGCGTATCGAGACCCGCATAGAGGACGAGCTGGTTGAACTCGTCGTCCTCGGCTGCGCCGCAGAGAACATTGGCGATCGCCCGCTCGATCTCGGCCGACCGCGCAAGGATCGCGTCGAGGTCGGCTTCCTCACCGACTTCGACGTGGAAGTCATGGATGTAGCCGATCTTTCCGGCGAGCGCGGTCGGAAATTCCTCGAGCACCCTGAAGCCGAAATTCTCGAGCACCGGGACGGCTTCCGAGAGTGGGATCAGGCCGCTCAAACGATAGGTCTTGAGACGGAGCTGCCGCGGCGGGTCGGTCGAGACACGGCAAATGCGGACGTCGCGCTGGGCATCGTCCTCCAGCGCGCAGAGCCGAAGGATGTCGGCCGCGCCCTCCTCGGGGGCGGTGCGGGCGCGGTAGCTGTCTGAGAAGGTGTTGATGTAAGTGAGCGCAAGCCTGGTGGCGCGCGGCGCGCCGGCTGCAGCGATCAGCTCGGCTTCGACCGCGGGAGCCCAGCCGCGGACCATCTCCACGATCGCGGCATCGAGCGCCTCCGCATCGGGAAGCGGCGCACTCTCGTCGATATATTGGGTGTAGCGAATGAGCGCGAGGTCGGCATCGCCGAGCTCGACCGACCAACTGGTGATCTCGCGGCCGACTTCGTTTTTGAGCAATGTCGCGATCGCCATCCGCCGCGACGTGCTGAGTTCTTCGCGCGGCAGCCAGACGAAGGTGAACAGCTGCCCCTTGAGAATGCTTCGAACCTGAATGAGCGCGGGCCGCGGCCGGTCGGCGAGCGACATCGCCATCATCACGAGGTCGCGCATCGACTCGTAGTCGATCGCAATGACAAGATCGCGCGGTAGCGACGCCACGGCGTGACGCAGCGCCTTGCCAGAATGGCCCTTCGGATCGAACCCGAAGTCCTTATCGAGCTGCTTCAGGCGCGCACGCAGAACCGGTACGTTTTCCGGCGGCACTCGCAGGGCTTCGCTGGTCCAAAGACCGGCATGGACGCCGATGCCAGTGACCTTGTCGCCCTCGCTGATCGGCACGACGACGAGGTCTAGCGGCACGCGGCGATGAACCGTCGACTTGCGCTCGGCCTTGGCCATGAGCGGAACCTGTCCGCCCTCCTCCAGGTACCGCATGGCGCCGAGGCACCCGCCTTCGTCCGTCGGAGCCCCGGGGATACTGAAGATGCCAAGGCTGTTCGAGGGCGCCTGGTAAGGCTTCTCCACATGATAGCCGAGGAGCGTCATCGCTCCATCGGCGAACCAATTGAGCAGGGCAGCGCCTTCAGGGTCCGCTTCCTTCGCGTCGGCGCGCATCTTGTCCTGAAGCTGGTGCCAGTCGCGCACGGCCAGCCGGACATCGCTGAGGACCCGGCGTAGGTCGGCCGCTAGCTCCTGCCGGCCGCGAGCATCGGCGCGATCGAGCTCCAGATACATCATCGATTCACGACGCTCCTTGTCGGAGCACAGCGGCTCGACGCGGACGAGCTCGCCATCGGAATCCCGGTCCACGCAAACGACCGGATGGAGCAGCCGGTGGATGGTCAGCTGACGCTGGGCGACGGCATTTGCAACGGAATCGACCAGGAATGGCATGTCGTCATTAATGAGCGCGATGCGCATCCTGCGTCGGCCTGCTTCGCCGCCAGTCGACTGGATCTGTAGCGCCAGCTCGCCACGCCGCCGCTTCGCCGCCACATCGGCGATGAACTCGGCCGCCTCGCGCTCACAGTCGCGCGTCAGACCTTGGGTTTCGCCTGGAAGTGCATATTCGGTGAGCGCCTTGCGAATCGACTCGACCAGCGGCGGGTCCAGGCGCGTGTGGGCCGTCATGAAAAGTTCTGCTCCGGGGGCTCTCTTGAGGCTGGCGGGCCTATAGACCTGCGCTCCACAAGGGAACAACCCCGCGTCCGGCGGAGCGAACGCAAGATGGCAGAATTAACTTAGATTGTGCGGCGAATTGCGCGCTCGACCAGCGCCTCGTCCTCGACGATCGCCACCGGTTCGTGCGTTCCGTCGGCACCGCGGCGAGTCACGATGACGGCGAACTCCTCTTCCGCCGGCACTTCCGCGAGCGAAATGGGAGGCGCCGACCGCAGCCGCGCGCGGGCTGCCTCGCCTTTGACGTCCGGCTTCGATTGGGGCCTGCGGGCTTGGCGCTCGGCGGCGACCAGGGCCTTGAGCCCGCCAGGCTGCTTCTCGATGAAGTCCTGGAACGCACCAAGCGTGAGTTCCTGCCGGAGAGCGTACGACAAAGCGGCAGCGAACTCGGTGAGCCTAGCCTTGTCGTAATCGACGCCAAAGACGAGCTTCACGACGGCGGTCATTGGCGCCCGCGCCTGAACCTTTACGCCGGATTCCTCGAGCAGCTCGGCATAATCCTCGGGATTTTCCTCGGCCACGATCGCGAAGTCATATGCCAAGGAGAGAGTTCGATAGAGCGCCGTGCGGGTCCGTCCCTCGCCTGCCTTCACGGTCTCGGCGGTCTCGCGTGCCGCCCACAGGCGGTCGGCAAGGCCGGCATCCGCATCCAGCGCAATCTCGGGAAGTACTTGCGCGTCCGCGTCATCATCATGAAGCGGCCCGTCTTCCCAAGAGAAGTGAGGCCGCGTCGCGTCTGAAGCCGCGGGAGCTTCGGGTGGGGCGGCAGCGATTTCCGTGGACTCGGTGAGTTCGAGCGGGATCTCGTCGCTGAGATCGAGTGGGGTTTCGTCGAGGAGATCGAGTGGGGGTTCGCCGGTCAGCTCGAGAGCGTCCTCTTTTTCGTGCTCGGCTTCGTCGAAGACCGGCGCAACGGCCAGCGGGGCATCGCCCTGCTCAGGCGCTTTCGCGCCGCCCACATGTTTCCAGTTGATGACGCCGTAGATGAAGTCGATCGTGTCTCCGTCCGAGGAGAAGGGCATCAGGATGCCGCGGTAGCAGATCGTCTCCTCACGCTGGTTGGCGAACTCGGCCTCGAAGCCGACGGGCGACCGATTGGCGATGATCTGCAGGTAATGGTCGGTGAGGCGCGACAGCAGCGACCGGCTCGGAACATCGGAGATTGTGCGGGTATCGTCGCTTAGCCCGCATTCTTCGCGAATTCCCGCACCGATGTACGGGATGGCCGGATTGTCGCGACCGCAGGTGAAATCAAGAAGGACGCTATTCGCCGCGAAATCTTCGACGTTCGCCGGGTCCAGATCCTCGATTGAAGGGAAATCCCGACCGTCGAGCAGCGAGACCCAGTGATTATACGCCCGGACGTGCATCCTGCGCTCGTCGGTGCCGATGGCGGCGGCGACGTCGTTCGCTGTGCTAACCTCGGGCGATGACGCCGCCTCGAAGTCGCTCGGATACTCGCGAAAACTATCCATTACCGATGGATCCCACTCTTCCCCAGTCGCGGGCGAAGATGGCGGACCCAGCTTACCAAAGCGTTAAGCATATTTGTTCAGGCGGGAGTGGCTCAGCATGCTTGCCCCGGGGACACACCGCTGATAGTGGGCCGCGTCTCCTTAAAGAGCCAAGCCGCTTTAGCTCAGCTGGTAGAGCACATCATTCGTAATGATGGGGTCGCGTGTTCGAGTCACGCAAGCGGCACCATCGCCTTCTGGAGGATGTCCGCGACGCATCCGAAGCAGGCGATCTGAGCGAAGCGAGGGCCGGCGGATGCCTAACGACGATCGTCCCTACCGCCGCGGTGTCGGCGTCATGCTTCTCAACCGCGAAGGCAAGGTGTTCGTGGGAGCGCGCATCGATAACACCGACGAAGCCTGGCAGATGCCTCAGGGTGGGATGGACGACGGTGAAGAGCCGTGGGCGACCGCTCTACGCGAGCTGGAGGAGGAGACGGGCATCGCACCGGAGCTTGTCGAGCGCGTTGCAACCTGCCCCGAGCGCCTGAAATATGACCTGCCGGAAGAGCTTCGCGATACACTGTGGAGGGGCAGGTACAAGGGGCAGGACCAGGGCTGGTATCTCGCGCGCTTCCTTGGCGAGGATCGTGACATCGACATCGCGACCAGGCACCCCGAGTTCCGCGAGTGGAAGTGGATCGATCCTCGGGACCTTCCCGAGCTGATTGTCCCCTTCAAGCGCGACCTGTACCGCCAGCTATTGCGAGAGTTTTCAGACTTTCTCTAAATCAACCGACGCGGCCCCGCGGTCGCGCCAGAAGGGCCCGGCCCGCAACAGCTCGCGATAGGCGTCCTCGGCGGCACGAAGATGCCGCCGCTCTTCATATGAGCCGATCAGCCAGCCGTCGTCGCTTGGCGCGCGAGCAATGCCGCGAGCCGTGACCATGTCGTTGAGCTTGCCGAGCGATTCCTGGAGCTCCTCGACCGAAATGGCGAAGGCCTTCTCCGATTCTCGCGCCTTCGGATAGAGGCCGCGGAGGAACTCGATCGCGTAACGCATCTTCTTCACCTGGATCCTGAGAAGGTGCCGCGTGTGCTCGTCCATATGCGCGACGTCGCGCCCTGAACTGGCGATAGACCGCCAGAGCTTGTCGAGCCGTCTGCCGGCGAACGGCACGACCGGACGCGATGCCGGCTTACCTCTTCGCCACGCGCCAAGCGCGACCCAGCCCACGATATCGATGAAGAGCCGCCGGACCTTGTGCGAGTTCATCGCGTCGATGACGTCGTCGTAAGCGCTCGCGCGTTGCTTCAGAAGGCGGGAGCGCTCGTCCGGCTCGAGTTTACGATGCAGGTAGACGTCGAGGTCGCGTGCATGTCCCAGTTGAGCGGTGAACCACCGTAGCTCATGGTGAAGGTGTTGGAACTCGACGTCCTCCACAGCCGGCCTGAACAGGCTAAGCGCCGAACGCAGACGGCGCATCGCCACCCGTGTCTGATGTAGCGCCGAGGGCTCCCGCTCGCGACGGACCAGCGGCTCGTTCAAGCGATAGTGCTTGATGCACGCGTGCAAGATCAATTCGAACGCTTCGCCGACGGTCATGCCGGCCCGAACGTGGACCGGTGTGCCCTTTACGGTCTTTCCTAGCGCCCCATTCGCCAGCAGATAGCCTCGCTCCGCCTTGCTGAGCACGCCGATGCGGACTGGCACGTGATCGGACAACCGGCGTGCAGTCACGATGAGACTCGAGGGCGGTCCGTCAAGCAATTCGAGCTCGAGCTCTGCGAAGTCCTGGCTGCGCTCACCGGCGCTTACCGTTCCGTCGTCGAGGTCCAGCTGCATCCGTCCGTTGCGGCGATCGATCTGCCAGCTCGTCCGGGTCACGTCGGATCGGATTAGCGGCACGAGTTGTGTCGCCTTGCCGTTGAGCAGTGCGTGCAGGGGATGCTGGGCAAGACAGGCGACGTCGGGCTTCAGGGAGTCGACTTCACACTCTATTTCCTCGCGAGACATGAGACCGACTGTATCGGCCGTCGGCTTGACCGTCTGGACGAACCGCTCACCGACGCTTCTCACCCGAAGCGTGAAGCCGTGCTTCTTCAGCCTTGTCTTCCGCGTGTCATAATAAACCGTCACCTGATTGCTAGAATGCGAACGGGCGCCAGCCAAGACGGGATCCTGGCGAAGGAGAGGAATGTCGTCGGGCTCGACTTCCAACTTGAGTTCGACTTCTCGGGTCACATTCAGACCAATCGAATGGCATGGGGATCCGTACGGCCGTTATAGTCGAGAAGAAACTGCTGAAACACCTGACCGCATCCATCGGAAACGACTATATTCCTGGGGTGATTCGACAGGGGACCGGCGAGCTGCACATTCAGACTGGCGCGCTGCCGTGGCGACTGAGCTCCAAGAACAAGGTCGAAGTGCTTCTCGTGACCAGCCGGCGTTCCGGGAGATGGACGATTCCCAAGGGCTGGCCAATGCGCGGCAAGAGCCTCGCCGAAGCCGCGGCACGGGAGGCATTCGAAGAGGCTGGGGTGACCGGTCCCGTGGATCCGAAGCCGATCGGCAGGGTGAGTTACGTCAAAAACCTGCTTGCCATCGGTGAGCTTGAGGTGAGCATCGTCGTCCACCGTCTTCGCGTCGACGAAGAGCTAAGGAAGTGGCCCGAGCTTGGACAACGCAAGCGCCGATGGTTTAGCGCGAAGGGCGCGGCGAAGCGGGTGGATTCGCCCGAGTTGAGCGAGCTCATCCTGCAATCACTAAAAAAACGTTCGGCGCGCGAGCGGGGATCCCAGTGACCGGCCGCGTCCTTGCCGTTTACAGCGCCAAGGGCGGAGTTGGAAAAACGACGCTCGCAATCAACCTGGCCTGGGCGAGCGCGACGCTGTCGAACCGCCGAACTCTACTCTGGGACCTCGACCCTCAAGGGGGCGCATCATATGTGCTGCGGCAGGAGCCTGTGGGAAGCGTGCTCAGGTCGAAAATTGTCGACAAGGAGGACTTGAGCAACCTAGTTAATCCGACCGATTATCCCAACCTCGATGTCCTTTCGGCTGACCCATCGCTTCGGCACCTGGACCGCGATTTTCATGAGCTCGGCAAGAGGCGGCGCCTCGCCAAGATCGCGAGCGTCCTTGGCGCCGATTATGATCGGGTGCTCATCGATTGTCCGCCCGGTTTAACCGACACATCGGATCAGATCCTTCGCGCATCGGACCTCGTCGTCGTACCGGTCATCCCCGCCGCGCTGTCGCAGCGCGCGCTCGACGTCATCAAACAGCATCTTGCGCGCAAGAATGGCCCGAAGGTGGTGCTCGCCCCTGTGTTCTCGATGGTGGACCGACGGCGGCTGCTGCACCGAACGGAACTCGAGCGCCATCCCGGCTGGCCGGTGATCCCGAGTGCGAGTGCGTATGAACGAATGAGCGAGGAGCGAGCACCGATCGGCGAGCTTCTTTCGCGCTCGTCGGCTCCCGTCGAAGCGGTGGCTCAGCTCTGGCGACGGATAGAGAAGACGCTGGCGAGCGCCTGAAGCGCGTCAGGCGTCGGCGAGAAGCGACTTCGCGGCGACGAGGGTCCGAAGCTCGCCGCTCGCAAACGGTTTGCGCAGAACGCGTGCGCCCTTCGGCACGTCCGTCGACTGAAGATCTTCCCCGGAAGCGACCACGAGTTGCAGGTCGGGCCGCTGGCGCGACATCCGACGGCAAAGCTCGATTCCATCCTCGTCGCCGGGAAGCTGCGCCTCGGTGATCATCACTTCGATTTCAGGATGATCGTCCAGGACCTGCGCTGCATCCTTGGCGTCGTAAGCATGGAAAGTTTCAAATCCGGATTCGCGAAGGATGTCTGACGCGACCATTCCAACGAAAGGCTGGTCTTCGACGATCAAAGCGGCTGGCCGACTCGTCAACGGCTGTTGCCTTTCGCCCGTTTCTTTCCGGGACTTTTCTTGTCTCGCGGCCTGGACTTCGGTTGTCTCGGCGCATCCTCTGCAGTCAACGCCTCGAGGCTTCGACGACCGATCTGGAGGGCCATGTCCCAGAGGGCATTGCCCTGCTCGGCGCTGGCCTTGGACAATTTGCCGAGCTCGTCAGCTGCGTCGGTCGCGAGCCGCCGCGCTCTTTTCGAGTCCTTGAGCGCCGACGCGGTGGCCACGAGCGCCGCGGCGACGACGTCCGCGACTAGGGGATTTTGCGCCAGCGACCTGAGGGTGCTGCCTTTCGTCGAGCCGACCTTCTTGGCCTTCTTGTCTTTCTTCTTTTTCTTGTCCTTCGACACGACCTGCCCCCTTTAGCCGACTCCGGCTGACTGCGGCCTAATACCCTTTTTCGTCACAAGTCTGTAACAAGCCTCTGTTTCAGTTTGGCGACATGAGGTGGATTCGAGCTCGAGCGCAAAGGCTCTCCGCAAAGAGCTAATGGACAATGTAAGGGAGGTGCCGGGGCAAGCGGCGTCGCCCGATGTCCCACTGCAACCCGAGCCGCGGTACTTCAATCGCGAACTGAGCTGGCTCGCGTTCAACCGACGCGTCCTCGAGGAAGCGTGCAATCCCAAGCACCCGCTGCTCGAGCGAGTGCGGTTCCTCTCGATCTCAGCGAGCAACCTCGACGAATTCTTCATGGTGCGCGTGGCCGGACTCAAGGCGCACCAGGCGCTTGGCGTCGAAGAGATTTCACCCGAGGGAATGACGGTCGCGCAGCAGCTAACGGCGATCACCGCTGAGGCGGACCGGCTGGTCACCAGCCAGCACGAAGTCTGGGCGGCGCTTCAGGTCGAGCTCGACGGCGCCGGAATGCATGTCGTTGGCGAAGAGCCGCTCGATCCCGAAGCCGAATCCTGGCTGGACCAGCATTTCCGGGAGCAGATCTTCCCGGTGCTGACGCCGCAGGCGATCGATCCCGCTCACCCGTTCCCCTTCATCCCGAATCAAGGCCTCAGCCTGATCTTCGAGCTGAAAAAGGGTCGCAACACCGTCCGCGAGCTGATCATGGCTCCGTCGACCCTTCCGCGGTTCGTTCGAATTCCGGGACCGACAGGCCGCTACATCGCGCTCGAAACCCTGATCCGCCGGAAGACAGATTATCTGTTTCCCAAATATGTCGTGCTGCGCGGCGGGGCCTTCCGGATCATCCGCGACAGCGACATCGAAGTAGAGGAAGAAGCCGAGGATCTCGTCCGCTATTTCCGGACTGCGATAAAGCGACGACGACGCGGGCGCGTCGTCCGTCTCGAACTCGAACCGACGATGGACGAGAGCCTCGTGCGCGGTGTGCAGGAAGGGCTCAACACGGCGACCGCGATCATCTCCGAGACGCGGGGCTTCCTCGGAATGACGGACCTTTCTCAACTAGTTGAAGCGGACCGTCCGGACCTGAAGTTTTCGCCCTTCAATCCGCGCTTCCCCGAGCGCATCCGTGAGCATGGTGGCGATTGCTTCGCGGCAATCAAGGAAAAGGACATCCTCGTTCACCATCCGTACGAGAGCTTCGAGGTGGTCGTCGAGTTCATCCAGCAGGCAGCGGCCGACCCTGACGTGATCGCGATCAAGCAGACGCTGTATCGCGCAGGCAAGCAGTCGGCGATAATCCGCTCGCTCATCGACGCGGCCGAAGCCGGCAAGTCAGTCACTGCCGTCATCGAGCTCAAGGCGCGCTTCGATGAAGAGCAGAACCTGATGTGGGCGAACGCGCTCGAACGCGCCGGAGTCCAGGTGGTTTACGGCTTCATCGATTGGAAGACCCATGCCAAGGTCTCGATGGTCGTCCGGCGGGAGGAGAAAGGCTACAAGACCTACTGCCACTTTGGCACCGGCAACTATCATCCGATCACCGCGCGCATTTATACCGACGTCAGCTACTTCACGGCGGACGCGAAGCTCGGGCGCGATGCCGCCAAGCTCTTCAATTACATCACCGGATATCTTGAGCCGAAAAACCTCAAGCAGCTCGTCATCTCACCGCAGAACATGCGCGCTGAGCTTTGCCGTCTGCTGGACGCGGAGATTGCTTCAGCGCGTTCCGGCAAGTCCGCGGCCGTATGGGCGAAGCTGAACTCGCTGGTCGATCCGATCATCATCGAGAAGTTGTACGAAGCGAGCGGCGCCGGAGTGCAAATCGACCTGGTCGTACGAGGCATGTGCTCCCTGAGACCCGGCATCAAAGATATGTCCGAGAACATCTACGTCAAATCGATCGTAGGTCGCTTCCTGGAGCACACGAGGCTCTGGTGTTTCGCCAACGGCCACGAGCTGCCGCACCCCGACGCGAAAGTCTACATCAGTTCCGCCGACTGGATGCCGCGCAACTTCGACCGGCGGATCGAATATATGCTGCCGATTGAAAACAAGACGGTACACGCCCAGCTGCTCGACCAAGTGATGGTCGCCAATCTCATCGACAACGAGCAGAGCTGGCGTCTGAATTCGGACGGCACATACACGCGCTTGCATCCCAAGCCGGGGCACGAGTTCAACCTGCACGACTATTTCATGTCCAACCCGTCCTTGTCGGGGCGTGGTCAGGCGCTAAAGAAGGGCCGGAGAGTTCCCAAGCTGCGCTTCCACCGAGGACGATAGCTGAAAACCATCGAGCCCACGGCAATCATCGACATCGGGTCGAACTCGGTGCGTCTTGTCGTCTACGCGGGGCCGCCGCGGATCCCGAGCCCAATCTTCAACGAGAAGGTGCTTGCCGGGCTCGGCGCCGGACTTTCGAAAGGCGGGAAACTGCCCACGGCGGCGCGTGAGCGCGCATTGGATGCACTTCGCCGCTTCCGTCTCTTGATCGATCACATGCGCGTAAAGCGCACGCACGCCGTAGCAACGGCGGCGATCCGCGATGCTGCGGATGGCGCCGCTTTCGTGCGCCAAGTGCGCCGAATCGGACTCGAGTGCGACGTCTTGAGCGCGGAAGACGAAGCCCGGCTTGGCGGCGAGGGCGTGACCTCGGGGATCCCGGATGCCGCAGGGGTTGCGGGCGACCTCGGCGGTGGCAGCCTCGAGCTCGTCGAAGTGGGAGCCCCAAAGGGCGCAACTGGCATTTCCCTCCCACTCGGCGTGCTGCGGCTGGTTCCGGACGCCGAAGGCGCGCGCGCCGCGCGCAAGATCCTCAAAGCCGCGCTCAAGGAAACCAACCTCAGAGAACGGGCCAAAGGGCGACCATTTTATATGGTCGGCGGATCGTGGCGCGCTCTTGCACGGATCGACATGATCGCGACCGACTTCCCGCTGCCGATCACGCACCAGTACAAGATGAAGCCAGCCCGAGCGCGCGAGCTGATGCGGCTGGTCGACAATCTCGATCCCAAGTTCTCGACCGCTGCAGCCCCCGCCCGCCTTGCGACCTTGCCCGCCGCAGCGGTGCTTCTCAACCTGCTGGTCGAGGAGCTGGAACCCTCGAAACTCGTTGTGTCAGCGTTCGGGATTCGCGAGGGCTTGCTCTTTTCGCGCCTCAAGCCGCGCGTACGCAACATCGATCCGCTGCTCGAGGAAGCCCGCGATGCCGGCGGCGGGGAGCACCGGTTCGGCCAGCATGGCGACCTCCTCGATCAGTGGATCGCGCCGTTGTTCGACGACACGCCGCCGATGCAACGGCTAAGACTAGCCTCATGCCTGCTCGCCGACGTAGCCTGGCAGGCGAACCCCAATTTCCGCGCCGACCGGGCGATCGAAATGGCGCTCCACGGGAATTGGGTCGCGCTCAATCCTGCCGGCCGCGTGATCATGGCGCAGGCGCTATCGTCGAACTTCGGGCGCGAAAGCCTGCCTGATCAGCGGCTTGCGGGGTTGTGCAAGGACGGCCAGCTCAGGCGTGCACATTGCTGGGGAACCGCGATGCGTCTTGGCCAGCGGCTGTCGGGTGGCGTTGCCTCGGTGCTCGAGCGAACGAAATTGGAAGCCGATGCCCGATCGATCACGCTAAGGGTCACGGCGGGCGAAGAAGCGCTGATCGGCGACGCGGTCATGCGCCGTCTCGAACGGCTCGCCGACGCGCTAGAGCGGAAGCCGCAGACGGGAAGGATTTGAATGAACGACGAAGATTCGATCGGCGCGGTCATCGATGAGATGTACGCGATGATTTCGGGGCCCGCGGGGCCGCGCGATTGGTCGCGACAGGAGAAGTGTTTCCTGCCCGAAGCCGTGCAGGTCCGCACGTGGGTGGATGAGCAAGGCCGTCCCCAAAAGAAGGCGATGCGCCTCAACGAATATTCGCGCGACACGCAGCCGTTCTTCGACACGAACGACTTTTATGAGGTTGAGACTAACCGGCGCATCGACCTATTCGGCAACATCGCGCACGTATGGAGCGCGTATGAGGCGCGGCGCTCGCCAAACGACGCCGAACCCGAGCGGCGCGGCATCAACTCGATCCAGCTGTTTCGGCATCCCGACGCGGGCTGGCGCATCATCCACATGATCTGGGACAACGAGCGCCAGGCATGAAGATCTGCATCGTCGGGGCTGGCGCAATCGGCAGTTGGATCGCCGGTAGGCTTGCGCTCGCCGGAAACGATGTGTCGGTGATGGCGCGAGGCGCGACACTGGACGCCATCGATACCGAGGGACTGCGTATCACCGACGCCGGCGATACGCGGTGCGTCGCGGTCGCTGCCTCGCCGCATCCGGCCGACCTCGGGCTTCACGACCTCCTTGTTGTCGCGGTGAAGGCCCCCGCATTGCCGGAGCTTGCTCCAAGCCTGGAGCCGTTGATCGGACCCGAGACGCAGATCATCCCGATGTTGAACGGCGTTCCCTGGTGGTTCACCGACGAGCCTTTGTGGTCCGTCGATCCGGATCTTCACATTGCCGATGCCTTGCCCCTCGAGCAAATCGCCGGATGCGTGGTTCATGCGAGCTGCTTCAGAAGTGCGCCCAATCACGTGACGGTCAAGCATGCGGACAAGCTGATCCTCGGTGAACCGGCAGGCGGTTCGAGCGAACGGATCGAGCGGTTGTGCGAGCTGTTTACGAATTCCGGAATCCGCTGCGAAGAGAGCGAAAACGTCCGACGGGCTATCTGGTACAAGCTCTGGGGCAATGCGACGATCAACCCAATGTCCGCGCTGACTCGCTCGACCGCGGACAGGCTGCTCGACGACCCGACAATCCGCGCGTTCATGGCTGAAGCCATGGACGAGCTCGCGGCGGTCGGAACCGCGATCGATTGCCCGATCGGCGAGAGCTCGGAGGATCGAATGGCCGTTACCGAGCGCCTTGGCGCCTTCAAGTCCTCGATGCTCCAGGATGTCGAGGCGGGACGCCCGATCGAGATCGAAGCGCTGCTCGGGGCGCCTCGTGAAATCGCGCAGCGAGTTGGCGTGGCGACGCCGCAGCTCGACCGGCTCTACGCGATGACGCGGCTCATGGGTGAGAACCTCGGACTTCTCTAGCCCGCGGCGATGACCCGCCCCACACATTGGCCGAAGCCGATCCGCACTGCTCCCTCAGCTTCGCACCACGCAGCCAGGGTGATCTCGTCGCCATCCTCGAGAAAGCTGCGCTTTTCGCCATTCGGAAGCTCGATGGGCTGCTTTCCGCCCTGACTGATCTCTAGCAGCGAGCCGAGGCCGCCAGCACTGTCGGTCGACAGCGTTCCCGTTCCGATCAAGTCACCAGCCTGAAGGTTGCAGCCGTTCGAACTGTGATGCGCGATGATCTGCGCCGCGCTCCAGTACATCGCCGCGTCCGCCGACCCGCGCGAGAGGATGTGAGGGGCGATGCCCTGGCGGCGCATTTGCTCGGTCGTCAGCGTCACTTCGAGCTGGATCGCAAGCGCACCGCTCTTTCGATCGGCCGCGTCGTCGAGATACGGCAGCGGTTGGGGGTCGCCGACGGGCCGGGAGGGCATGGGCTTGCGGAACGGCGCTAGCGCCTCCGGGCTCACGACCCACGGGCTGACGCTGGTGAGAAAGTTCTTGGCGAGGAACGGCCCGAGGGGTTGGTATTCCCACGCCTGCAGGTCGCGCGCCGACCAGTCGTTGAGCAGGCAATAGCCCGCGATGTGATCGGCCGCTTCCCCGATTGGAATCGGCGAGCCGAGCTCATTGCCCTCACCGATCCAGATGCCGAGTTCGAGCTCGTAGTCGAGGCGGCGGCTCGGGCCGTATTCAGGCGCATCCGCATCGGGTGCTTTGCGTTGGCCATTCGGGCGAATGACCGGCTCACCCGACACGCGCACGGAGCTCGCGCGGCCATGGTAGCCGATCGGCACATATTTGTAGTTAGGCAGCAGCGGATTGTCGGGGCGGAATTGCCTGCCGACATTCGTCGCGTGATGAATGCCGACGTAAAAGTCTGTGTAATCGCCCACGACGCACGGCAGGTGCATGCGCACCTCGGTCTGGCCGATCAGTTCGGATTCGACGTCGTCGCGATATTTTTCATCCGACAGCAATTCGACGAGTCGGCTGCGAAGGTCGCGCTGCGCATCCGGACCGCGTGCAAGCCAGCTGTTGAGCACGGGCTGCGTGAGGTCCTCCCGCCATTCCTCGTCAAGAAGGTCGGCGATGTTGACGAGGTCGAGCACATAGTCGCCGATCGCGACGCAGGCATGGCGGCGTCGCTCACCGACGGAGAAGATTCCGAGCGGCAGGTTCTGGATCGGGAAATCGCTACCTTGAGGCGTTTCGACCCAGCTGCGCAGTGCAGGATCGTTCGTCGGATCCCCCTTGCTCACGGCAGCCTGGCCTTTGGAAAGCCGGCCCAGGCCTGGTCGTAATCGTGCTGGGCGCGCTCGAGCGCCCATGCTGTGGGACGATACGGCCAGCAGGTTTCGACCATGAAGGCCATCGTGCCTTCGATTTTCGCTGGCTTGAGCTCAGCCTCGCTCGCCTTGCGCCAGCTTTCGACATCGGGTCCGTGCCCGCTCATCAAATTGTGCAGCGAAAGGCCGCCGGGCGCGAAGCCCTCGGCCTTGGCGTCATACGCGCCGTGGATGAGGCCCATCGCCTCGCTCATTACGTTGCGGTGGAACCAGGGCGGTCGAAAGGTATCCTCGGCGACCATCCACCGCGGCGGGAAAATCACGAAATCCGCGTTCGCCCGACCTGGAACATCGCTCGGCGACGTCAGGACCGTGAAGATCGACGGGTCCGGATGATCGAAGCTGATCGTGCCGATGACGTTGAAGCTCGACAGGTCATACCGCCAGGGCACGTAATTGCCGTGCCAGGCGACCACGTCGAGCGGCGAGTGGTCGAGCGTCGTGGTCCAGAGCGAGCCGAGCGACTTCTGGATGACTTCCGTCGGCTCGTCCCTATCCTCGAACCACGCGACCGGCGTCTCGAAATCACGCGGGTTGGCGAGTCCGTTCGAGCCGATCGGCCCCAATTCCGGCAGGCGCAATGGCAGGCCGTGGTTCTCGGCGACATAACCGCGGCTGTCCCCGTCGACTTCGACGCGAAACCTCACGCCGCGCGGAACGAGCGCCACCGATCCCGGAGCGACATCAATGCGGCCCAATTCAGTCAACAGGCGAAGCATGCCATGCTGCGGAATGATCAGCAGCTCGCCGTCGGCATCGACGAACGTGCGGTTCGTCATCGACTTGCCGGCACGATAGAGATGGACCGCGACGCCCTCGAGGTCTGAAGGATCGCGATTGGCGAGCATCGTCACCATCCCGTCGATGAAGTCCCGACCTTCGGGCAGGTCTTTCGGCGGGTCCCAGCGCAAACGGTTGGGTGCGAGTGGCTCCTTGACGGTGCCCGGAGCAAACAACGGCGCGCCCGTATAAGCGGTGAAGGGCCGATGATCCGCGGTCGGACGCATCCGGTACAGCCATGACCTTCGGTTCTCATGACGTGGGGAGGTGAAGCTGCTGCCGGAGAGCTGTTCAGCATAAAGACCGAAGGCTGGCCGCTGCGGCGAGTTGCGGCCCTTCGGCAGCGCGCCTTCCACGGCCTCGGTTTCGAAATGGCCGCCGAAACCGGTCATGTAACGGAGCGCGTCGGTCATTCGCGCCGGTTAATGCGTCGGAGCCACAAAAACAAACGGGCGCGGCGCCCGAAGGAGCCGCGCCCGCGCCCAGGCGGGGACTCGCTACCCGCCCGCGCTCATCCAAATGTGTCAGCTGTGGTTGACGTTGACGTCGATGCTGTTTGGTACGTTGATATTGGTGCTGTGCCCGAAGCCGAGCTGGCCGCGGAAGATATAGAGCAGCACCAGCACGATGATGATCAGCAGGACGACGGCCAGCACGCCGCCTCCTCCACCGCCGCCGGTCTCGACGACGGTCGTGTGTTCGCGTTCCACGTCGTCGCGGTCGTTATCAGCCATGAAACTCTCCCTCTGTTCCCCTGTTTTGTTGGCGAAACGAACGAACTTTTGCGGGAGCGGTTCCAGATGACCTTTCGCCACTACCTTGTTTCCGGCGCCCTGATGGCGGTTGCTGCGTGCGGGCCGCAGCGTCAGCCGCAGGAGCCGTCAAAGAATATGAACGCGCCCGTCGTTCCAGCTCCCAGTGCGCCTCCAGCGGTTCAGAACGGCCCTCCCGCCGCTGAGGCGCCGGAGACGGAAAAGCGCACGAGCTTGCCGGAGCCGAAAGGCCCTATCGACCCGAAGAGTGCGGAAGCGGCAGGACAGGTCGTGCAGCATTATGGAGCGCTGATCGAGCAGGGCCGCTGGACCGAATCATGGAAGCTCTGGTCGAACGCGGACTTGGCGAAGCAGTTCGACCGTAACTGGCGCGACGATTCCCAAGTTCACATGGAAATCGGCAAGGCCGGCGACACGGAAGGCGCCGCGGGGTCGATCTACACCACCGTGCCGGTTGTGTTTTACGGCAAGACCAAAGCCGGCGGCTCGTTCAGGCGCAGCGCGGACATCATCCTTCGGCGCGTGAATGACGTGCCCGGCTCGACGGAGACGCAACGGCGCTGGCACATCGAACGGATCGAGTGGAAGAACGCTCGGCGTTAGTTGCCGAGGATATTTGCAACCGCGTTCGCGTCGGCAGTTGAAACCGGATTGCCGTCCGCATCGGTGGCAACGCTGTTGTTGCCGTCCTTGGCCTGCGGCTGCGAGCCGGCGACATCATAGGCAAACCAGATGATCCCGGCGGCCCAGATAAGGGCCATCCAGCGGCTCTTGAACACGGAGCTGGTGCGCATCGGGATCATGCGGCGCAGTGTGGCAGCGCGTGTTTAAGAATGCGTTGCTTGGGAATGGTCTTCCTGGGTGACTTCCCGATGCGGGTAGCGGTCGCGGATCCGAGTGTTGAAATAGACACCCTTCGCGAATGCCGAGCGGAAGGTCTGGGCGACGTCTTCCGGCACGCCGGAGTAGACGTATCGGCGGCCGGTGGTGAACTCGACCCACAGCTCACCCTCGGACTGGTCGTAAACGAAACGACGGATCACGGTCGAAGGCATCGTCGGCTCAACGTTCGGGATCAACTCCTGCTCCGGAAGCACCTAGCTTAGCTTCGATATTGCCCCGGCAAGACGGTCCACGGCTTCAGCGTCGCTGTCCCAGCTGGTTACGAGCCGTATCTGCCCCGGTCCCCACTCGTAAAAGTCGAAGCCGTCGGCGCGCAAGCGCGCCGCTTCCTCGTCGTTGACTCGGAGGAACACTTCGTTGGCCTCGACCGGATAGACCAGCCGGTCCGCAGCCGCTCCGGCGAGCTTCTGCGCCGCGGCGTTCGATGCTCGCGCATTGTCGAGCCAGAGATCGCCTTCGAGCATCGCGAGAATCTGCGCAGCCATCATCCGGCCTTTGGAAAGCAGATGGCCGGCGCGCTTGCGGCGAACCGCGATTTCGTCGGCGAGCTCGGTCCTGAACAGGATCAGTGCTTCGGCGCTGAGTCCGCCGTTCTTCACGAAACCAAACGACAGCGCGTCGACGCCGGCACGCCAGGTCGTGTCGGCGAGAGACTCGCCCGTGGTCGCGACGGCATTGGCAAGCCGCGCGCCGTCCATGTGGAGAGCCAGGCCACGCTCCTTCGCGAATTCACCGAGCCGGGCCACTTCCGCCGAGCGGTAGACCATTCCGTATTCGGTGGCGTTGGTGATGGAGATCGCCGCCGGCTGGACCTGATGCACGTCGTTGCGGATGGCGTCGCAAGCCGCCGCCACGGCATGAAGCGTGATCTTCGCGCCGGGACCGTCCAGCAGCGCCAGCTTGGCGCCGCCCGTGAAGAAGCCCGGTGCGCCAGCTTCGTCGACCTCGATATGGGCATCCTCGTGGCAAAGAATCGCGCGGTAGGGCGGACACAAAGCGGCCAGCGCTAGGCAATTCGCGGCGGTACCTGTTGTCACCCAAAATGCGCGCACGTCGGTGCCGAATAAGTCTGAGAATGCGCCGCTGAGGCGGTCACTCCATTCGTCGCCATCATAGGCGGTGTCGAGCCGGTTGGAGGCGGCGATCGCCTCCAGGACTTTCGGATGCGCGGGGGCGGCGTTGTCGGAAAAGAAGCGCATGAGGTCCGCTAGCGCGGGAATTTCCGCTTCGCCATGCCCCCGCGACGGCTCCAGGCGATTTCTACCCTCGGACAGCCCTCGGATGCCTTGCAGGCGGAAATGGTGCTGCCGGTGAGGATTGAACTCACGACCTCAGCCTTACCAAGGATGCGCTCTACCACTGAGCTACGGCAGCACTTTTTGGAGGTGGCGCGCCTATGACCAGCGGCGGCTCCGCCTGTCAACCTCCTTGCGGGCTACCTCCGCCGGCGGCATTTGGTTGTGGCCATGACCAAGGACAAGGACCGGGAAGAACGGCTCGCAGCCGCTCTGCGCGAGAACCTGAGGCGCCGGAAGGCGCAGACTCGGAAAGTGAGCGGGGAGGCGAACGAAAAGAAGCTTGAGAGCTAGAGACCGGCGCTCAGGAATCCCGATCTCTCAACCGCTTCTCGCCGAGTGCGTTGTCGATTCCGCCGGCAACGGCATCGCCGACCCACACGACGCCGCCGAGCAGAAGAATGGCGAGAACAAGCTGAAGTCCGGTAATCACGAATCGTCTCCGTGATTTCGCTTTACCGTCAAGGAATTAAACCCGCAATTAACCCCACGTGACATGTTTTGTCACAGGACGGAGTTAGTGGTGGTGCCAGAGCCTCTGCGGCGTCTCCACCGCCATCTTAAACGACCAGGCGAGTCCGAGGGCGGTGTAGACCGCCATTCCAACGAAGATCGCGATGACCCCAACCACCAGTTGTTCACGCGCGCGCTGGACGCTGACCATCACGCACCTCCTACATCACTGACGCAGGAGCGATTGAGACTGCCAAGCGATTGAAATGCAATCGGGATTTTCCCCGATGTCCTTAGCGGGGACGGTGCGTCGTCCCCTTCCCAGCAGTGATGAACAAGGCGACGACCGGCTCCTCCGCATCAGCGGTGTGCCAGGCACCCCGGGGGTTGATCGCATATTCGCCGGGGCTCAGCTCCCATGACTGCTTCGATCCGTCCGGCAGCTCCTGGTGGAGCGTCATGTGGCCCTGGAGGCAGCAGACCACCTCCTCGCCC
>DASUCP010000214.1:0-3766 GCA_036275975.1 Sphingomicrobium sp. | reverse complement strand
GGCTGCACCGGCCTCGATCGGTGCGCGAGCGCCTGCTCCACCTGCGGCGGCATGGGCAAGGTCCGTGCCCAGCAGGGCTTCTTCGTCGTCGAGCGCACCTGTCCCCACTGCCGCGGTTCTGGCGAAGTGATCACCAATCCTTGCCCGCAATGCCATGGCGAAGGCCGGGCGCTCACCCAGCGCAAGCTGTCGGTGAAGATTCCGGCGGGCGTCGATGAAGGCACCCGCATCCGCGTGGCCGGCGAGGGCGAGGCGGGAGTGCGCGGTGCGTCGGCCGGCGACCTCTATCTCTTCGTGCACATGAAACGGCATGCGATCTATGCGCGAGAAGGCACGACCTTGATTGCTGAATGCCCGGTCAGCTTCACGACCGCCGCCCTTGGCGGATCGATCAAGCTTCCGGGCATCGACGGTCAGTCCGTCGAGATCAAGATTCCGCCAGGCATCCAGTCCGGCGAGCAGTTGCGCCACCGCGGATCTGGAATGAGCGTCCTCAACGGCCGTGGGCGGGGCGACCTCGTCGCCCGCATCCTGGTCGAAACTCCGACCCGGATGAGCAAGGAGCAGAAGCGCCTGCTGGAAGAATTCCGCGCGACCGAGACCGGCGACGAATGCCCGGCGGCGAAGAGCTTCTTCACGCGCGTCCGGGGAATGTTCGGCTAGGCAGCTTCCCTCAGCAATGCGGGCGGCTCAGTGGCCGCGAAGCTCGGCCGCGCAAGCATCCTTTTCAGCCAGCCTCCGAGCCGCGGCGTTTCGCCGATCAGTTCGCGCCCCTCGGGTGCCTCGCACAGCAGATCCAGGTGCGCGCCGAGCATGATGTCGGCAAGGCTGCAAGTCTCGCCGGTGAGATAAGGCTGGTTGCCGATCAGCCGCTCGAACTCGGCAAAACAGGTGCGGGCCATCGGCATCGCCTCCGCGATAGCTGCCTCGTCGCCCGCAACGCCGAGCAGCCGCGGCGCGATGATGCGGTTGAAGCCGATCGGCGCGGCGGCCTTGGGGAAGTAGTAGCATTCGATGATGCCGATGGCCTGGTTCATCCGGGCGCGGCCTTTCGGATTGCCGGGAGTGAGCGGCGGAGCCGGAAAGACGTCGTCCACATAACGAAGGATTGCCTGCGTCTCGTAGATGGCGAAGCCGTCGTGGACGAACGCCGGAATGCGGCCAAACGGATGAAGGGTCAGATACCCCGGCTCCTTGTGCTCCCCGGGAGCCATGCGGTGCAAGTGGTAGTCGAGACCTTTTTCGTGGAGCGCGATCTCGACGCTGCGAAGGAACGGGCTCCCGGGGATTCCATAGACGCTGAGTTCGGACATTGGTCCTCTCCTATTCTGCAGATGCTTCGGAATAGAGCCGGAGCAGCAGGCCCCAGCCGTTGGGGGAATCGATCGCCTCCCGCATCGTCTCGGCGCGCTCGCCGATCCGCTCGAGCATGCGGTGCTCGAGATCGACCCGGGTCCCCGAACCTTCGGGCGTGAAGGTCACTTCGACTTCGGTGACGAGGTCGGGATCGTAGGCCCAATCAGCGGACAGCTGCCACGCGAGCAAGACGCGCGCAGGCGGGTCCCATTCGAGAACCTTGCCGACGTCGCAGGAGGAGCCGTCGACGCCGAGCTGGTACCACCGTCCGCCCGCGCGCGGTTCGATCACGGGTTTGTCGAGCTCCGCCTCGCCGATCTTGTGCGACTTCGGCCACCAGCGGCCGATGCCGCTCGTGAAGACGTCGAATGCACGAGCCTGGGGCGCATTGACGAAGACGCGCTTGCGCACGGGGGCGGGACGAATTTGCGTGCTCATTGCTTCTCCTCTTTGTGAGAGCGTTCGACTTCGGCCGCGAAAGCATCGAGCGCCCCGGTCCAGAATTGGTCGAGCCAGGCGCGCATCGCTCCAAGGCCCTTGGGGTCGATGTGATAGATACGCCGGGTGCCCTCCGAGCGGTCGCCCACGAGACCCGCCTCCTTCAGCACCTTCAAATGTTGCGAAACCGCGGGCCGGGTCACGGGCAATCCGCGCGCGATTTCGCCCACGGGCATCGGCCCCGTCCGCAGCCGCTCGAACACTGCGCGTCGCGTCGGATCGTTCAGTGCGGAAAAGACTCGATTAGCGTTAGTCACCACTTACCGTTAGTACATACTAACCAAACCGTCAACAGCTTCGGCGCCTCCGAGATGGTGCGGGCTGAATTTAGCGGTTCTTCAGCCTGTCGATTTCGAGGCGAAGCGCGAAGAGCTGGGCAAAGAGCTCGGCGGCCGCGTGCAACTCGAACCTCGGGCGGCGTGCAGTCGTGTGCGCCAGTCGAAACTCGCCGATCTTTTCGCCGTTGAGCACGACCGGAACGCGCATCGTTGACGCGAAGCCGCGGTCGTTGAGTTCGGTCGCCTGACCCGCGGTTGGAGCCTTCAGGAGCGCCGCGGCGACTGCCGAATCTTCGTCATGGTGCGGGAAGATCGAAATCGCAGTCGCAGCGCAGTCTGGCACGATCATGGGAAGGTCGTCGCTCAGAGTCTCGTTGGCGCCCGAGCGGAACGGCACGCCCGTGCGACTGCTCGTCGATTTGGACCCGTCGAGCAGCAGGGTGACTCGATCGAATGACGTCAGAGCACGCATTCGACGTGCCGCAGCGTCGAGCAACGTTTCCCCCGTCTCCTTCGCCAAACCCGCGGCCAGTCCACCAACGGCACCCAATGCTTCGCCAAGCCGCTCGTCCGGACTCGGAACGGCCTCCAGGATCAAACGGTCGTCGCTCTGCTGGAACGCGATGTCGACCAGGTCCGGATCGTCGGTCAGCCGAACGCGGTAGGCGCGGGCGATTCCCGTCGTTCCGCTGAGGCGCGAGAAGAGATTGCGCAGGTCATGCAACGGCTGCGCGTGCACGAACTTGCCGAACGGCTCGTCGATGAGCGTGACGTGCGATTCCCCGAGCAGGCGGTGAATATTCTCGGACGCGCGACAGACGATCCAGTCTGGCGACAGCTCGAGAAGCCAGGCTCCGGACTGGACGCGCGCCGCGCCGCCCTGCGGCTCGGCAGAGACTTCGGCGCGAGTATCCTCAACTATATCCATCGGCCCCCCGGGCGGGATTGCTTCCCAACCATAGCGGAGTTTCTTGTTGCGCTGCACCCCGGAAATCTGCGGATTACAGCCGTTAGACGGACGGGCCGAACACCCGGTCGAAAATCGTGTCGACGTGTTTCAAATGATAATTGAGGTCGAACAGCGCATCGAGCTGGTCGCCCGAAAGGCGCTGCGACACGTCCGCGTCGGCCTTGAGCAGGTCAAGAAGCGAGAGCTGGCCGTCGGATTCCCACACCTTCATCGCATTGCGCTGCACGAGCGCGTAGCTCTCCTCGCGGCTGAGGCCCGCCTGGGTGAGCGCGAGCAGCACGCGCTGCGAATGGACCAGACCGCCCATGCGGCCGAGATTCTTCTGCATGCGCTCGGGATAGACAACCAGCTTGTCGACGACGCCGGTGAGCCGCGCGAGCGCGAAGTCGAGCGTGATCGTTGCGTCCGGTCCGATGAAGCGCTCGACGGACGAATGTGAAATGTCCCGCTCGTGCCACAGCGCGACATTCTCCAGTGCCGGAGTGACATAGCCTCGCACCATCCGGGCGAGGCCCGTCAGGTTCTCGGTCAGCACCGGATTACGCTTGTGCGGCATCGCCGAGCTGCCCTTCTGGCCGGGCGAGAAATATTCCTCCGCTTCGAGCACTTCGGTGCGCTGCAGGTGGCGGATTTCGGTCGCAAGCCGCTCGATCGACGAGGCGAT
>DASUCP010000213.1:0-5811 GCA_036275975.1 Sphingomicrobium sp. | reverse complement strand
GCCGCAACCCAGCTTGTTTCGTTCGCCGAGACTACCGTCCTCATTCACCAGGAACTTCGGCACTACGAACAGGGAAATGCCTTTGACGTTGTCCGGAGCGCCGGCGCGCTTGGCCAGCACGAGATGGATGATGTTCTCGCTGAGGTCGTGCTCGCCCGACGAAATGAAGATCTTGGTGCCGGTGATCGAATAGGAGCCGTCGTCGTTGGGTTCGGCGCGAGTCTTGAGGAGACCGAGGTCCGTACCGGCATGCGGCTCGGTGAGGTTCATGGTCCCCGTCCATTTGCCCGTGACCATGTTGGGCACGTACGTCTGCTTGAGCTCGTCGGAGGCCTTCACCAGCAGCGAAGCGATCGCGCCCGAAGTGAGTCCCTGGTACATTTCGAAGGCGTGGTTGGCGGAGAGGATATATTCACTGACCGCCGTGCCCACGACCTGCGGCATGCCCTGGCCGCCATATTCTTCCGGCGCCGTCAGCGTTGGCCACCCCGCCTCGCAGAATTGCTCGTAGGCATCCTTAAAGCCCGGCGGCGTGGTAACGGACCCATCGTCGGAACGCTTACAGCCGACCTCGTCGCCGACCTTGTTCAGCGGCTGCAGAACCTCCTCGCAAAAGCGCCCCGCTTCTTCGAGGATCGCCTGCACCAGGTCCGGTGAGGCGTTGGCGAAGCCCGGAAGGTTCGCGTAGCGGCCGATGTCGAGCACGTTTTCGAGCACGAAACGGGTCTCTCGAACGGGCGCTCTGTAGATCGGCATCTGCTTACCTCCGTGTCAGCAGCGTCCTATTCCGAGCGCCACGGTCCGTCCAGCCGCTGTAAATGTCGCCGACCGCACATACATCCCAGGCGAAAGGACCACGTATGAAGCGATTACTGATTCCCCTCCTCCTGATCGCCGCCGCTCCGGCGGCCGCCGCACCGAAGACAGAAACTGCGGTTCTCGCGGGCGGCTGCTTCTGGGGCGTCAATGCTGTGTTCGAACATGTGAAGGGCGTGACCAACGTCGTCTCTGGCTACGCAGGCGGAAGCGCGGCCGATGCGAGTTACGACAAGGTCAGTTCGGAGGGCACGGGCCACGCCGAGGCGGTCAAAATCACTTATGACCCGTCGAAGGTCAGCTATGCCCAACTGCTGCAGGTCTTCTTCACCGTCGCGCACGACCCGACCGAAGTGAACCGCCAGGGGCCGGATACGGGCCCGAGCTACCGCTCCGCGATCTTCCCGCAGTCAACCGACCAAGAGCGGTTCGCGCGGGCGTTCATCGACAGGCTCAACGGCGCTCACATCTACAAGCGGCCAATCGCGACCAAGATCGAGCACGGCGGCTTCTATGCGGCCGAGGATTACCACCAGCATTTCTACGACACCCATCCTTACTATCCGTACATCGTGATCAACGATAAGCCGAAGGTGGCGGCGCTTCACAAGCGCTTCCCAAGCCTTTGGAAAGCTTGAGCTTCCATCCGCTAAATCGTTAAGATTTCACGTCTTATTCAGGCTGGGGGCGACAAGGGGCCGCCTCCTTACTATATGACGATTCCACGACAGCACCGGCGCGGGGATGTGATGCTGACGACCAATCCGTTCGACGACGATAAGCTGCACGAAGAGTGCGGCATTTTCGGCATTTGGGGCGCCGACAATGCGGCGAGCTTCGTCGCGCTCGGCCTTCACGCGCTGCAGCACCGCGGGCAGGAAGGCGCGGGCATCACGAGCTTCGACGGCAAGCAATTCCACTCGCACCGCGCAATGGGCCATGTCGCCGGCAATTTCGACCGCGACGAGGTGATGCGGACGCTCGCTGGACGTACGGCGATCGGACACGTCCGCTACTCGACTGCCGGCGGCCCCGGACTGCGCAACGTCCAGCCGCTGTTCGCCGAGCTCGCCGAGGGGGGGTTCGCGCTCGCGCAGAACGGCAATCTTTCCAACGCCATGAAGCTTCGGCGGACGCTCAACCGCCGCGGTTCGATCTTTCAGTCGACCAGTGACACCGAGGTCATCATCCACCTCGTCGCGACGTCGGATTGCACGACGACGCTCGACAAGCTGGTTGACGCTTTGAAGCAGGTCGAAGGCGCTTATTCGCTGGTCGTGCTTACCGAGGAAGGCCTGGTGGCCTGCCGCGATCCGCTCGGCATCAGGCCGCTGGTCATGGGCAAGCTCGGCGAAGCGACGATCTTCGCGAGCGAAACCGTCGCCCTCGACGTGATCGGAGCGAGCTTCGTTCGCGATGTCGAACCGGGCGAGGTGATCCTCGTCAACGACGGCGGCATCCGCTCCTTCCGGCCGTTCGAGAAGGTCGCGCCCCGCCCCTGCATCTTCGAGCACGTCTATTTCTCGCGGCCCGACAGCATCGCCGAAGGCGTGTCGGTCTACGAAGTCCGCAAGAATATCGGCGCCGAACTCGCGCGAGAAGCGCCGGTCGAGGCCGATTACGTCGTGCCGGTGCCGGATAGCGGCGTCCCGGCTGCCATCGGCTTCAGCCAGGCGAGCGGCATTCCATTCGAGCTCGGGATCATCCGCTCGCACTATGTAGGGCGGACTTTCATCCAGCCGAGCCAGGAAGTCCGGCACCTCGGCGTCAAGCTGAAGCACAACGCCAACTCGGCGCTTGTCCACGGCAAGAGCATCGTCCTCGTCGACGATTCAATCGTTCGCGGCACGACCAGCGTGAAGCTGGTGCAGATGATGCGCGATGCGGGCGCCCGGGAGGTGCACATGCGCATTGCTTCGCCCCCGACGCGGCACAGCTGCTTTTACGGCGTCGACACGCCCGAGCGGGCCAAGCTGCTGGCCGCGCAGATGAGCGTCGAGCAGATGCGCGACTATATCAACGCCGACAGCCTCGCCTTCATCTCGATCGAGGGACTCTACAGGGCGCTCGGCGAGGAACGCGACGGAGTCCAGCCACAGCGCTGCGATGCTTGCTTCACCGGCGATTATCCGACCAGCCTCACGGACGTGTCGGAGAAGGAAAAAGGCGCGCCGCTCTCTTTGGTGGCGAGCCGCTAAGCCGCTAGAGGCGGCGCCATGACCGATTCGAAGCCTTTCGCGAACAAGCTGGCGCTCGTCACCGGGGCGAGCCGCGGCATTGGCGCCGCGACTGCCGAGGCGCTGGCGCGTGGTGGCGCGCATGTGATTCTCGTTGCTCGCACTACAGCCTCGCTAGAGGAGGTCGAGGAGCGCATCCACCAAGCCGGCGGAACGGCTACGATTGCGCCGCTCGATCTCACCGACGGGGAAAGCATTGGCAAGCTCGCCGGCGCGGTCGCGGAGCGGTGGCAGAAGCTGGACGTGCTCGTCCTCAATGCGGCGATGCTGGGCTCGCTGACGCCCGTTCAGGACATAGACCCGAAGGAATACTCCCGGATCCTCAGCCTTAACCTGCTTGCGAACCAGGCGCTGCTCGCCGCGTTCGACCCGCTGCTAAAGAATGCGGAGCGGGCAGACGTCGTTGCAGTGACTTCGTCAGTCGGTGCCGAGCCGCGCGCTTTCTGGGGCGCGTACGGGTCGTCCAAGGCCGCGCTGGAAACGCTTCTCGGCGCTTATGCCGACGAGACCGAATATCTCGGACGACTGCGGGTCCACATCCTCGATCCGGGCGCGACACGGACGCGGATGCGCGCGCTCGCCTTCCCCGGCGAGGAGCCCGAAAGCGTCAAGCCGCCCGAAGTCGCGGCGCGTGCGATCGTCGAACGGCTCACCGCGGATGTTCCGACCGGAGAGAAGGTGCGCATCGACGCGTGATCGTTCTCGACCCGTGACAAATCCCTGACTTCGTTAGATTTTCACCCAGCGCGAATTAGGTTTGAGCCAGCGATTGTGGTATGAGTCGCCTTGCGGACGGAGTTCGTGTCCGCATGGGAAGGGGGATTCATGGAACGGACGTTCGGTGAGAACTGGCGCAACGCGCTCATAGGCGTGGCGCTGACCGTTGCGGTCGTCGGCGGAGGTTTGGCAGCGGCATTCCTGTCGTAGCCGCAACCGCGGCGGTCAGCTCTTGACCATCGTGATTTGCGCGACGTCAATTGCTCCGCCGCGGAAGCCGCCTTCGCAGTACATGAGGTAATAGCGCCAGAGCTGATGGAACGGCTCGGCGAAGCCGGAGAGTGCGTGCCGCTCGACGGCGTCATTGTAGCGCTCGCGCCAGCGCTTCAGCGTCTCGGCATAATCGAGCCGGAAACCTTCGCGGTCTTGCCATGACAGGCGACGCTCCTTTGCCAGTCCTTCGAAGCTAGGCTCGTCGAGAAGCATTCCGCCCGGGAAGATGTAGGTCTGGATGAAATCGGGATTGCGGGCATATCTCTCGAACAGCTCGGGCCGGATGCTGATGAATTGCAGCGCAGCCCGACCGCCAGTTTTCAGATTGCGCGCGATGCTGTCGAGATAGGCTGGCCACCAGCGCTCGCCGACCGCTTCCACCATCTCGACCGACGCGACGGCGTCGAATTGCTCAGCTGTCTCGCGATAGTCCTGCAGGCGAATTTCGATCTGCGGAGCGAGGCCCGCCTGCGCGATCTTGCGCTCCGCCCAGGCCTTCTGCTCTGTCGAAAGCGTCAGCCCCACGACCGAAGCGCCGCGCTTCGCCGCCTCGATGGCCAGCGTTCCCCAGCCGCAGCCGATCTCAAGCAGACGTTGGCCGGGCTTGAGATCGAGGCGATCAAGCAGGGTGCGGACCTTGCGGAGCTGCGCCTCTTCGAGGCTGTCGGAGGCGCTCGCGAACCGCGCCGACGAATAGGTCATCGTCGGATCGAGCCACGCGGAATAGAAGTCGTTTCCAAGGTCGTAGTGCGCAGCGATATTTTTCCGCGCCTTGCGCGGGCGGTTGTCGCGCAGGCGGTGAGCGAGCGCATTCATCCAGCGGAACGGGCCCTTGGCGCGCCCGATATCGCCAAGCGAAACCGCATTCGCCGAGAAGAGTTCGAAGATCGCGACCGGATCCGGGCTCGACCATTCGCCGAGCGTCCACGCCTTGTACCAGCCGACGGAGCCAGACGTGGCAAGGCGGACCAAGGCGAGCCAGCTCGCGAGACGCACCGAGGCATTGGCTCCAGGCGCATGGAAGCCGAGTCTTCGAACCGAGCCATCGGGAAGCGTCGTCTCGATGCCGCCGTGTCCAAGTCGGCGATCGATCTGGTCGAGCACGCGCTCGATCGCCGGTGCCGTCAGGCGCGCAACCATGCCGCCGCCGGTCGCAAACCGGCGGTCCGCGCGAACCAGATGCTCGCCGCGCGTGCTCATGACGCCGCAGTTATGAACTCGATCTCAAATTGTCGAGCGGGACGAGGAAGTTCGAGCTGCCGACGCGATCATGGCGATCATAGAAACGCTGATCGGTGAGGAAGGCGTGGCCGTTCCGCTCGAACACCATCGGCATTCGCGACCAGAACAGGAAGGCGCTGACGTGCTTGTCGCGCTCCGCGGCGGCCGCGAGGCGCGGGTCGTCGAGGCGGAGCGGAACGATTTCCGGATCGAGGCTCACATGGTTGAGCCCCGTCAACGGATCATATTGGCCGGTGCCGCCAATCGCGTCGCCGCGCCAGATCATCCGGCGCTTCCAGAATTCCAGCGGCACTTCGCCGGCTTCGATGATCCGCGGCTTCGCAACGCGTTCGACCAGCGGTCGGGTGAGCGCCACGGCACGCGCCGAAATCGCGACGTTGAGGGTGATGTAGAGCAGCATCGCGCCGAACGCCCAGGCGGCGGGCCGCTGCCAGTTCTTACCGAGCCGCTCCGCCCGCCAGGACATTTCGAGACCCAGGATCAGCATGAGCCAGATCCACGGGTCCAAGATGAAGAGCGTGTCGCC
>DASUCP010000212.1:0-2690 GCA_036275975.1 Sphingomicrobium sp. | reverse complement strand
CGGGACGGACTTTGGCCCCGTAAACGGCGTCCAGCTCCGCATAGGCCTTGCATGCCTGTCCCGGCTGGCCGAGCTTCGTCAGCGCCTGCCCCAGGTAATAAAGGCTGTCCGGCGCGCGTTCGCCGCCGGGGTCGTTGCGGTAATTGGCAAGAAGCGCTTGCGCGGCGGCGCGAGCGTCGCCCTTGTCGAGGAGTGCGCGGCCGATGAGGTTGTTCGCGTAGCTGACGCGCTTGTGCTTCGGATAGGCGGCGACGAACGACTTCAGCGTGCTGATCGCCTCGTCGTACTTGCCCGCCTCCCAGAGGTGGAACCCCTGGCTGTAAGCGTCCTCGCCAGGATCCGTCGCCGCTGCCGTTACGTCGGTGCCCGGTAACGCCACGGAAGCATCGGCACTGGTCTTCGGCGGTGTTGAACTCGCCTTCGATGCCGTCGACGCCGGTTTCGCTTTCGAAGGAGGAGTTGCGACAGAAGCTTCGCCCCCAGTCGGTGCAGCAGTTGCCGGCGGCGCCGATTCGGCAGCGGTCATTCGCTGTTCGAGCGCCTGGATGCGCTGCTCCTGATCGGTCTTTAGCTGTCCGATGCCCGCTTCGAGGCTGCGGAGATGATTGCTGTTCTCTTCGCTCTGGCGGAGCAGGTCGGTCATCTGCCGCTCGAGCGCGTCGAGCCGCTGGCTCAGAGTGATCACCGATGATTGGGTCGCAGCCGGATCGTCCGAGTAGCCAGCAGTGTCCGCGGGCCGGCCTTTGGGAAAGACGCGCCGCTGCATCTCATCGACTTGCCGCTCCAGGCGCTGGATGCGCTGCTCGGGGCTGGGCGCCTGGCGTTGAGCAAGGGCTGGCGAGCCCGGCAGAAGCGAGACGAACGCTGCGCTGGCCGCGATTGCGGTGATCGGACGCAAGATTTTCACTGAAACTTCCCCACCTTGTACTCGAACGCGACCTTGCCCTCCCGAGGCTTAGCCGCGGATGAATCCTATTGCCCAGCCGCGTTGGAGACCGGTGCGGCGGGCGGAGCCGCCGGCGCGCCGCCGTGCATCAGGTCAGCCGGCTTGAGGCTCACATGCGACGCGACCTTGCCTGCCGGCCCGACCGGCGGAGCGGTGGCCGAGCCGACGGTGACCTTGAGCGCCTCGGGCTTGCCTGCCTTGAGCTCCGGTGCAGTCGCGGTCGCGGGCACGGTGTAGCCCTGGCCGGGCTGCATCATGCCTTCGAACAACGTCTTGCCCTGGTCGCTGACCTGGACCCAGGCAGGCTCGATCGCGGTGAGGACCACCGGGCCTTGCGCCGGTGCCGGCGTGACTTGCTGCGCGGGCTGCTGAGGTGCCGGAGCGGGCGTCTGCGGCGCAGCCGCGACCGCGGCGGGCGCGTTCGCCTGCGTCTCAGGCGTTTCGAGGGAGCGCTTGTTCAGCCAGCTCATGACGACGATGAGGAGGATGACCGCCACAACCGCGCCAAGCACAAGCCACTTGGGCATGGTGCGGGCTGGGTCCGCCGGCTCAAAGACTTCGGTTTGCGACGCGGTGAAGCGCTGCCCGCCCATCTCCTCGCGCAGCTGCTCGCCGATCTCTGTCCGGTCGAGTCCGACCGACGAGGCGTAGCTCTTGGCGAACCCGACGGTGTAGGTGGGGGCCGGGAGCGCGTCCCAGTCGGCTGTTTCAATGCTCTCGAGATGGCGTTGCGGGATTCGCGTCTGCGCAGCGACGTCATCAAGGGTGAGGCCCTTCTCCTCGCGCGCAGCCTTTAGGCGTTCGCCGACCGTGGGAGCGCTGGCCTCCACCAGCTCCTCCTCCATCGGCACCTCTTCAATGTCGCGATCGCGCTTGCCCATTGTTCCTGTTTGAGGCCTCAGCGGCGAGTGTCAACCGCCAGCTACCCAATCGTGACCGAATGGCGGCGCGCCCAGTCGCCGAGCGCCTTGCGCATGTCCTTGGGAGGCTTGGCGAGCAACTGGTCGAGACGCGCGCGGGCGGCGCTTGCGTCGAGCGAGCGGACCATCGCCTTGACCGGCCCGACGCCCGCTGGAGTGATCGAGAAATTTTCCGCCCCAATGCCGATCAGCGCCATCGCTTCGAGCGGCCGGCCGGCCATCTCGCCGCAGATCCGCGCGGGGACATCGGCGGCGCGGCAGGCATCGAGGATTCGCTTGAGGAATCGGAGGATCGCCGGGCTGAGCCAGTCGTACCGCTGCGCGAGGCGCGGGTCCGAGCGATCGGCCGCGAACAGGAACTGGGTCAGGTCATTGGTACCGATCGAAATGAAGTCGACGCGCGGCAACAACTGGTCGAGCGCCTCGGCGAGGCTCGGGACCTCGAGCATCGCGCCGAACTCAATTCGCTTAGGGAGCTTGCGATGGCCCTTGCGCGCCCATTCGACCTGCTCCTCGACGAGCGCGCGCGCTTCTTCATATTCCCACGGCTCGGAGACCATCGGGAACATTACGCGGAGGACCTTGCCAGCCGACGCCTCGATCAATGCCCGCGCCTGTGCCTTCATCAGCGTCGAGCGCTCGAGCGACAGGCGCAGCGCCCGCCAGCCCATCGCGGGATTCTCGGCCTGTTCCTCGGCTTCGTCGGTGAGGTAGGGAAGCGCCTTGTCGCCACCGATGTCGACGGTGCGGAAGACGACCGGACGATCGCCCGTGGCTTCCAGGACCTTGGTATAGAGCCGGAGCTGGCGGTCGCGCCCGGGAAG
>DASUCP010000211.1:0-6217 GCA_036275975.1 Sphingomicrobium sp. | reverse complement strand
GCGGAGCCGCGTGGCTCATCGTGATGCTCGGCGCCGCTGTTTTCCTCAATTACGTCGATCGCGGCGCGATCGGCATCGCCGCTCCGGTGATGAAGAAAGAGCTTGGGCTTTCGGCGGAGGCTTACGGGATCGCTTTCTCTGCCTTCTTCTGGGTTTATGCGCCGGTTCAGCTATTCACTGGATGGTTGTGCGACCGTTTCTCAGTCTACAAATTGATGGCCGCGGGGATTGTACTCTGGGCGGCCAGTACATTGTTGATGGGCCTCGTCGGCGGGATCGCGTCGATGCTTGTGCTCCGCATCATGCTCGGCGTCGGCGAGAGCATCTCGTTTCCAGGAAGCTCGAAGATCATTGCGCGCCACGTTCCGGTCGAACGCCGCGGAATCGCGAATGCCGCCGTGGCGATGGGGATTGCGCTTGGTCCGGCCGCGGGGACGCTCGCCGGAGGCCTCATGGTTGCGCATTGGGGTTGGCGCGCGATGTTCGTCGTCTTCGGGCTGGTTACGCTGATTTGGATCCTGCCCTGGATCAGCCTGGTAAAAACGCTCTCGGTGCCAGCTCACGAAGCCGGTGAAATGCGCGTGCCTGTCGCTGCAATCATCGGCAAATGGCCGGTGTGGTCGATGTCGATCGTTCACAGCCTAGGAAACTATTGCTTCTACTTCCTGCTCGCGTGGCTGCCGCTGTTCCTCGTTCAGTCGCGCGGATTCAGCATCGTCGAAATGACGTTCCTCGCGACTCTCGGATACGCCACGCAAGGCGCGTGCGCCTTCATCTTTGGCCACTTTTCTGATTGGTGGACGCGGTCCGGCCGGTCGGAAGCGGCGATCCGCCGCGCAATGATGGTCGCGAGCCAGACGCTGGCAGCGGGCGCGATCCTCGGCCTCGCGTTCGCGCATGCTGCACTGCCTATCGCCATTTTGCTTTGTCTAGCCGGGGCGGCGAGCGCGTCGCTGTCGCTCAACCTCTATGCCGTCGCGCAGATGTTCGCGGGCCGTCGAGCAGCCGGAACCTGGATCGGAGTCCAGAATGCGTTCGGTAATCTCTCCGGCATCTTCGGGCCGATCGTCACCGGGATCATCGTCCAGCGCGCCGGTTACGAGGCCGCCTTCTACGTGACGGCGGTAATCGCGGCTGTCGGGGCTCTTTGGTGGGCGTGGGGCGTTCCCTCGATCCGCGAGCTGGAGCTGGGTTGAACCGCGAACCGGGACAACGAGTGGGCAGTTCGCGTCAGACGGAAAAAGCTCCGGCGGCGCGCCCGTATCCCGGCCTGGATCTCATTCGGCTCGTTGCGGCGCTGATGGTCGCGATGTACCATTTCGCTTTCTTCCACCCGCTGCACAATCATGTGCTGCCAATGCATCAATTCGCGGATTGGGGCTGGTGCGGAGTTCAGGTCTTCTTCGTCATCTCCGGTTTCGTGATCGCGTTCTCGGCGTCGCGTAAGAATGTTGCGCAGTTCGTCGTCAGCCGTGCCGGGCGGCTTTATCCGGCGGCGTGGATTTGCGCGACGATCTCCATGTTTGTCACACCCCGGCCGATCGCCGATTACGTTCGCTCGGTCACGCTCTATCCGCTCGGGCCGTGGGTCCTTGGCGTGTATTGGACTCTCGCCGTCGAAGTAGCGTTTTACGCCCTCATAGCAGTCGCCTTGTGGTGCCGGTGGTCGCTCCACGTCGTTGCGATCGCGCTTGGATCGTTCAGTTCCCTCTGCTTGCTTGTGAGGTCGCTTGGATTCGATCTTCCGGTCGGGCCGTTCGGCCATTACGGCTGCTATTTCGCATTCGGCATGCTCCTGTTCGAGCGTCGGTCGATCGCGTTCGCGGCGTTGTTTTTCGTCGCGGGCGTCGTGGGTGTCTATTGGGCGGCGGTTGAGCTCGGTTTCGGTTTTTTCGCGCCGTTCGTCTGGGCCGCAGCGACCCTGCTTTGCGTCGCGGTGGTGTTCGGCAACGAGTGGGTGTGCGGAGTGACCCGGCCGTGGCCGACACGAACGCTGGGACTGATGACCTACCCGCTCTACCTTGTCCACGACAGCGTCGGAACGCCGATCCTGCGCTTCGGCATCGCCGCAGCGACCATTACCTCGCTCGCCGTCGCTTTTGCCATTCTGCCGCTGGAGGGATTCATCCGCCGGCGAGTGTTCGGCCCGCTTCACGATCGGCTGCCGACTGGAAACCCGCTGTAGCTCCCCGCTGGCGAGCGGCCGATCCGGCCGTTATCATTGTCGGATGCTCACTGAAGATCTGCTCCAGGATGCGCGGGGGATCGCCGACCGTATTACCGCGCTTCGCCGCGCCATTCACGCTGAACCCGAACTGGGGCTAGAGACTCCCAAGACTCTCGCGAAGGTTCGCGCCGAGCTCGCCGATCTTCCGCTCGAATGGCGCGAAGGCTCGTCGTGCACCGGCGCGGTTGCGGTGCTGAACGCGGGCAAGGCCGGACGAAGCGTGCTTCTTCGGGGCGACATGGATGCGCTGCCCATGGAGGAGCATACCGGTTTGCCGTTTGCCTCCACCGTGCCCGGCCGCATGCACGCTTGCGGGCACGACACGCACACAGCGATGCTCGCCGGCGCGGCCCGGGTTCTCGCCGCCCGTTCCGACACGCTTCCCGGGGAAGTGCGCTTCATGTTCCAGCCGGGTGAGGAGGGCTATCACGGCGCGCGGTTCATGATCGACGACGGGCTGCTCGATCCACTGCCGGAAGCCGCGTTCGCGCTGCACATCATGCCGAATGCGCCGCACGGAACGATCGGCAGCCGCGCCGGCACACTGCTCGCCTCGGCCGACATGCTCGAGATCACCGTCGAAGGCCGCGGCGGCCATGCCTCCATGCCGCACGACACGCGCGATCCGGTTCCGGTGGCGTGCGAGATCGTGATGGCCCTGCAGGCGATGGTCACGCGCCGGTACAGCGCGCATGAAGCGATGATTGTCACGATCACGCAGTTGGAGGCAGCGAGCGCGCACAACGTCATTCCCGACCGCGCGGTGCTCAAGGGGACGATCCGCACCCTGACACCGGAGCGAAGGAGGGACGTGTGGAATGCGATCCAAACCCTCGCGGAAAACATTGCGCAGGCGCACGAATGCGACGCCGACGTGACGGTCACGCAAGGTTTTCCGCCGACGGTCAACGATCCGCGCGCGGTTGCGCTCGCGGAAGCCGTCGCCACTTCGCTGCCGCACGGAGAATATCGGAACCTGGAAGCGCCGATCATGGGTGCGGAGGACTTCTCCTATGTGCTGGAGAAAGTGCCGGGCATGATGGCGTTCCTAGGCGTCGCCGAATCCGGTTCGAACTGGCAACAGTGCTGCTCGATTCATTCCAGCCACATGATGGTCGACGAGACGGTTCTGCCTCGCGGCACGGCATTCCTCGCGGGTTGCGCAACGCGCTTCCTGGAACGCGGCTGGGAGTGACAAGAAAGCGATTCCGTCCGAACCTGTGGATAAGTGAGTCTTTCGAGCGACACTTTCCCCGACTTTTTTGCCAGCGTTAACTTTTCCGCTTGGCTTGCGACTCGCAATGATTCATTGATTCTTCCCGAAGGCTCAACGCGTTGCCGCTTTGGGGGAGGTTTGATTCCATGAGCATCGATTTTGTCCGGCCGGAGGTCGACGAGCTTCGCCCGAGGATTAGCGTCATCGGCGTCGGCGGGGCCGGTGGAAACGCCATCGCCAACATGATGCGGGCCGACGTGCAGGGCGTCGATTTCGTCGTGGCCAACACCGATGCTCAGGCGCTCAACAATTCGACCGCGGACCGTCGCATCCAGCTTGGCCTTAAGATCACGCAGGGGCTCGGTGCAGGTTCGCGTCCCGAAATCGGACGCGCCGCAGCCGAAGAGACTCTCGACGAGATCCTCCAGTCGCTCGAAGGCGCACACATGTGCTTCATCGCGGCCGGCATGGGCGGTGGAACCGGCACTGGAGCTGCTCCGGTCATCGCCAAGGCTGCGCGGGACAAGGGGATCCTGACGGTCGGCGTCGTCACGAAGCCGTTTGCGTTCGAAGGCGCCCGTCGGTCGCGTTCGGCCGAAGCCGGAATCAACGAACTCCAGCAGCATGTCGACACGCTCATTGTCATTCCGAACCAGAACCTGTTCCGCCTCGCCAACAGCGAGACGACCTTCAAGCAGGCGTTCGAAATGGCGGACGAGGTCCTGCAGCAGGGCGTCCGCGGAATCACCGACCTGATGGTCATGCCGGGCCTCATCAACCTCGACTTCGCCGACGTCCGTTCGGTGATGAGCGAGATGGGCAAAGCCATGATGGGCACCGGCGAGGCCGACGGCGACAACCGCGCCATCGAAGCTGCCGAGAAGGCGATCTCGAACCCGTTGCTCGACGGCGTGAGCATGAAGGGCGCCAAGGGCGTCATCATCTCGATCACCGGCGGCGAGGACATGCGCCTGATGGAGGTCGACGAGGCCGCCAGCCACATCAAGGAGCTGGTCGACCCCGACGCGAACATCATTTGGGGTTCCGCGTTCAACAACGATCTTGGCGGCAAGATTCGCGTGTCGGTGGTCGCGACCGGGATCGAGGCCGACGCAGTCGCTCAGCCGACGCCCGCAAAGGTGTTCAGCTTCCCGGCCCGTTCGCCCGTGGCTGCCGCGCCCACAGCTACGGTCGAGGTCGCGCCTGCTGAAGAGATTGCGCCCGAGCCGACGGCCGAAGATGGCGATGACGAGCTTCTGCTTGGCGCTGACGATATCCTGACGAGTCCGGTCGGCGCTCCGCCGATCGCTCCGCCGGAAGACGAAGCCGACGCGGCTCCATCCGCGGGCGGAGGTGGAACCTTGTTCGAGCGGATGTCGAACATCGCGCGCGGCGCTCCCAAGGCGCAGATCGACGAGGACGAGGAGGCCTACAAGCCCGAGCCGATCGACATCCCGCGGTTCCTCAATCGGCAGAACAACCAGTAAGCGATCTGAGATCGTCACCAAGGAAGGGCGGCCCTCGTGGCTGCCCTTTTTGTTTACGCCATGTGAGTCTGAGGGAATTTCGGCGCGCCCTGCCGACCCTCACGCACGGCTCACCGTAAAAGCTCTAGGCAGAAAGCTTCCGGCAAGATTCTGTGTCCCACCGGGAGGATCGATGCGGGGACTGGGGAAGATTCAGCTCGTTGGGACGCTGCTTGCGTGCGCGGCAGGCATGGCTGCGCTCGCGTCAGCGCCGGCTTCGGCGCAGGGCAGCTATTCACCCTACGACGAAACCCCCGCCGCGGCGCTCGCCCGCTACGTTCGCACGCTTGCCTCTGATCCGAAGGACTTCCAGTCGCTGATCGGCGCGGGCAAGGCCGCGCTGGAGCTTGGCGACACGCAAGCCGCCGCCGGGTTCTTCGCGCGCGCCGACGAGGTCAACCCGCGCAGCCCGATGCCCCAGGAGGGCATGGGCGCCGTCCAGGTAGCCAACGGCCAGGCTCAAGCGGCAATGCCCTATTTCACGCGAGCTCAACAGCTCGGCGCGTCGCAGGCGATGCTCGGATGCGATCGCGGACTTGCCTACGATCTTCTCGGGAAGCAGGCGCAGGCGCAGGCCGATTATCGCGCGGCCCTGGGAGGCCTCGATTCCGATGAAACTCGCCGCCGCCTTGCATTGAGTCTGGCGATCAGCGGCGACAAGGCCGGTGCTCTTGCCGCGCTTGCCCCCCTCGCCGCGAAGGGTGATTCCACAACCAACCGCGTTCGCGCCTTCGTGCTCGCTCTCACCGGTGATCCCAACGGCGCCATGACCGCGATCGATGCTGCGATGCCCGGTAGTTGGTCGCGCGTCGCACCGTTCCTGCAGCGCCTGTCCGCCCTTCCAGCAGGTGAGAAGGCGGCTGCCGTGAACCTCGGCATCTTCCCGGATTCGAGCCAGCCAGCTTACGCATACAACAGCGCGCCTGCCGCGGCGCCTTCGACGATTGGGGTCGCGGGCAGCGTCAGCACCGATCGCTTGTCCGGATTGGACTCCATAATGCAGCCTGCGGCACCGAGCGTGGCTCAGCGGCAGCCGGTGCAGGTCGCATATGTTGCCCCACCTAAGCCGGCGACGGTCCAGCGGACGGCCCCCGTGGAGGACCCGAAGATCTGGTTGCAGCTGGCGAGCGGCGAGAATGCCGATGCGCTCTCAGATCAGTTCCACCGGATCAAGTCGCGCAACCGCGACCTGTTCAAGGGCATCAGTGGCTATGTCGACAAGGGCTCGGACCGCGCGCGGCTGCTGAT
>DASUCP010000210.1:0-2898 GCA_036275975.1 Sphingomicrobium sp. | reverse complement strand
GCGTTCTTCGCGAGCCGACTGCTGGTTGTCGTCGCTTGCCGATTGCTGATCGGACCAGTGGTGGGGGCCGGCAACCGCGGGGCTGGCTGCCGCCGCACTCGCCAGCACGAGCGAGATCAGGATTCTACGCATGACAGTAACCTTTCCAAAACGTGACATGCGTTTGCGCTCGTCGACCTGAGCAGTCGCTTAACCGTTTCGGAGCCGTATATTCATTTTTGTAAGTGCGGCGGCGCAGCTGTCGTGTTTTGCGAAAGTCGATCGATCGCCTTGCGGATGCGCGGATAGGCGCCGCAGCGGCAGATGTTCGGAAGCGCGGCGATCTCTTCCGCGCTCGGGTTCGGGCTCGCCTGGAGGAGCGCGGCAATCGCCATGATGAAGCCCGGCTCGCAATAGCCGCACATCGTCACCTGCTCCGCAAGCCAGGCCTGCTGCACGGGATGCGAGCGGTTGGGAGACAGGCCCTCGATGGTCGTCACCGTCGCGCCTTCCAGCTGGCGCAGAGTGACGCTGCAGCTCGTCACCGCCTGCCCGTCGATGATCACGGTGCAGGCCCCGCAATCGCGGCTGTCGCAGCCATATTTGGTCCCGGTGAGGTTTGACGCATCGCGAAGCGCCCACAGCAGCGGCGTTTCGGGGTCTAGGCGATACTCGATCGGCTCTCCGTTGACGGTCATCTTGGCCATTGCTGAAGGCTAGCCTGCGCGCCCCCTCAATGCCAAGATGAGGCGATGTCGCGTATCGGGACCAGCTTGGGCCTTTCCATCGGCTACGCCGATTCGGGCGTCGGCGATAAGACTCCGATTGTCTTCCTCCACGGCGTCGGTTCCGACAAATCGGTGTGGCGTCCGCAGCTCGAAGCCTTCGGCCGGGAGCGGCGAGCGCTCGCATTCGATTATCCGGGTTACGGCGACAGCGACCCAGCGCCGGAAGGCACGACTCGAGATGATTATGCCGCAGCAATAGTCTCCGCGATGCGCGAGCTCGGCGTCGATCGTGCACACGTGTGCGGCCTATCGCTCGGCGGAGTGATCGCGATCGCCGTCCATGCCGCGAATCCGGACGTCTGCCCTTCGCTGATTCTCGCCGACACCTTCGCGGTGCATCCCGACGGGCAGGCGATCTACGACCGCTCCGTCGCGGCGAGCGAAAACATGCGGGCGCTGGCGGAGGGGCGCGTCGATGTACTCCTCGCCCAGCCCGCCGATCCTGCCGTGAGGTCGGAAGTCGTCGAGACGATGGCGAAGATCGAGCCGGCGGCGTTCCGCATTGGAGCGGAGGCGGTATGGCTCGCCGACCAGCGCGACCGCGTCCATGAGATCCGCGCGCCCGCGCTCGTGCTTTGCGGCGCGCAGGATCACGTGACCCCGCCAGCCCTGTCGCACGAGCTGACGCGGCTGATTCCCGGCGCCCGCTACGAAGAGATCGAAGCCGCCGGTCACCTCACCAACCTCGAAAAGCCCGCGGAATTCAACACGCTCGTCGGAGCGTTCATCCGCGGCGTGGATTCGCGCAGCTGACGCCTGATGCGGTTCCTCACCGCAGTGTCGGTTGCGATCTCCGCCTCCTCTCTAACGCAAGCCGCTCCGGTTTCGGTGACGGTGAGCAGCGCGCCTCAGGAGAAAATGGCAAGCCGCCTCGCGTCCGCTGTTCTCAAGGAGCTGAAGAACGATCCCCGCTTCACCTTCGTCGAAGGTGGCAGGCCGGCGCTCGACATCGCCCTTCCGGCGCGGGTCGGGTGGGAACGCCGGCTCGACTGGACGGAAATCCACTATCAGGCGCGCCTCACCTCTGCGACCGGCCAGTCGCGCGTCATCGCAGGGCATTGCTGGAACTGGAACCTGACCGTCTGCGCGAAGCAGATCGCCGACGCGGCAGCCCGGACGGGCGGCAACTGACAATGCTCTGTCCTACAGCGGCGCTGCTGTGCCATGCTATGGGCATGCAGGTCTCTCCGAACGAACCGACTTCGGCAGCGACGTTTCGCGCCTCGCACGCACACGCGCGCACGCGCTCGCGTAGGTCTGCTGCAATCGCTGCGTTTCGCCGCGTTTCCTCGCGCGCGTGGGCGCGTGCGCGCAGCCACTGCCAACTTTGCCAACTTCGGCGGGTGTCACCATGAAGATCGCCTGCATCGGCGGCGGGCCGGCGGGTCTCTATTTCGCCATTTCGATGAAGCTGCGCGATCCCAGCCACGAGATCGAAATTTTCGAGCGCAACGCGCCGGGCGTGACGTTCGGCTGGGGGGTCGTCTTCTCCGACCTCACGGTCGACAACATCACGAAGAACGACCCCGCGTCGGCGAAGATCATCACCGAAGAGTTCGCGCACTGGGACGACATCGACGTCCACATCCGCGGCGAATGCATCACTTCATCGGGCCACGGCTTCATCGGCATCGGCCGCAAGCGGCTGCTCGAAATCCTCCAGGAGCGTGCACGCAAGCTCGGCGTGACGCTGCACTTCAATGCCGAATGCGATCCGGCCGATCCGAAATGGGGCGACTATGATTTGGTCATCGCCTCGGACGGCGCCAATTCGCGCTTCCGCGACGCGGCACCAGAAGCGTTCGGCGTCGACATCGACGTCCGCAAAAACAAGTTTGTGTGGCTCGGCACGTCGAAAGTGTTCGAAGCCTTCACCTTCGCGTTCGAGGAGACCGAGCACGGCTGGATCTGGGCGCACGCCTATCGGTTTGCGCTGGACTGCTCGACCTTCATCGTCGAATGTTCGGAGGACACCTGGCGGAGCTTCGGTTTCGACCGGATGACCCAGGACGAGAGCATCGCGGCGTGCGAGAAGCTCTTCGCCAAATATCTCGACGGTCATTCGCTGCAGTCGAACGCGTCGCACCTCGTCGGCAGCGCCGCCTGGCTGAACTTCCGCCGCATCAAATGC
>DASUCP010000209.1:0-2548 GCA_036275975.1 Sphingomicrobium sp. | reverse complement strand
CGGAAAAACATTGCAACTTCCTGCTCAATCTCGGTAGCGCTTCCAGTGCCGACATCGAGGCGCTGGGCGAGGAAGTCCGGCGGCGCGTGGAGGCAAAAACTCACATCAGCCTCGAATGGGAAATTCAGCGGGTCGGCCAGCCATGAACAAGGATCTTCACGTCGTCGTCCTGATGGGCGGCTGGTCATCCGAGCGGGAGGTCTCGCTGACCAGCGGCACGGGAGTCGCCGGCGCGCTTCGCGAGCGGGGCTGGTCCAACGTCACCGAGCTCGACATGGACCGCGACGTGGCAGTGCGGCTGGCGGAGTTGAAACCCGACATTGTGTTCAATGCGCTCCACGGAACGCCGGGCGAAGACGGCACGGTCCAGGGCATGATGGACCTGATGGGCCTCAAATATACCCACAGCGGGCTCGAAACCTCGGTCATCGCGATCGACAAGGAACTGACCAAGATGGTGCTCGTGCCGCACGGCATCCGCATGCCGGCGGGCCGCGTCGTCGAAAGCGAAAGCGTCTATTCCGAGGATCCGTTTGAGCGGCCCTTTGTACTGAAGCCGGTCAATGAAGGTTCGTCGGTCGGCGTCGCAATCGTGACCGCCGACGGCAATTACGGGCAGCCGATCGGCCGCGACGTGCCCGGCCCGTGGCGCGAGTTCGATCAGCTGCTTGCCGAGCCGTTCATCAAGGGCCGCGAGCTCACCGTCGCGGTTCTCAACGACGAGCCGATGGGCGTCACCGAATTGAAGCCGAAGGCCGGCTTCTACGACTACGCCGCGAAATATACCGACGGCCTCACCGTCCACGTCTGCCCGGCCGAGGTGCCCGACGACATCGCGAATGCGATGATGGATATGGCCGCAAAGGCGCATCGCCTGCTCGGCTGCAAGGGTGCCTCTCGCTCCGATTTCCGGTGGGACGATGAGCAAGGGGAGGCGGGCATCTACCTGCTCGAGGTCAACACGCAGCCGGGCATGACACCGCTCAGCCTCGTTCCGGAGCAGGCAAAGATGAAGGGCATTGCCTACGGCGAGCTGGTCGAGCGGCTGATCATCGAGGCGCTGCAATGAGTGCCGCGCACGTCCGCCGCGGCGGTGCGGGCCGCGCCAGGGCCAAGAAACCATCCAAAGTCGCGGTTCCCAAGAAAATCGCCAAGCGCTTGCCAGTAAACCACGCACGCGCGAACAAAATGGCTGGCCTGGTCTTCGGCGCATTCATGCTCGCCATCGCTCTGGTTGTGCTTGTGGCGCTCGACATTCCCGCCAAGGCGGAGCGGGCTGCTGCCTCGACTGTGGGGCACGCCGGCTTCATGGTCAGCGGCTACCAGATCGTCGGCCTCAACCACATGAACCGTTCGCTGATCGATGGGGTTGTCACGGACGAGCTTCGCCGCGCCGCCGACGAGGCCGGCACCGACAAGGCTCCGCAGGCGCTGGTTAACGCGTCGGAGATCCGCGAGCGCCTGCTCAAGTTCGGCTGGATCAAGGATGCGCGCATTCTCCGGCGCCTGCCCGATACCCTGGTCATCGACATCGTCGAGAGGAAGCCCGCAGCGCTGTGGCAAAGCCAGGGACGGCTGGCGCTGATCGACAGCGAAGGCGTGGTCCTCGATCGCGTCCCCGTCGACCAGATGCCCGACCTGCCGCTGCTGATCGGTCCCGGCGCCAATGCCGAGGAGGAAGAGCTGAGCCGCCTCATGGCCGACGTGCCAACGTTGAAGCCTCAGCTCGCCTCGGCAACGTGGGTCGGCGGCCGGAGGTGGGACCTGAACTTCCAGTCTGGTGAGACCGTCGCTCTTCCTGAAGGCGAGCTTGCCGCCCGTACAGCGCTCGCGAAGTTCGCCAAGGCCGACAAGACGACGGGCTTGCTCGGCCGCGGGATCGTCCGCTTCGACCTTCGCGTGCCCGGCAAGATGATCGTGCGCCTGCCGCATGCGGTGGCTGAGCCCGGCAAGCCCGTTCCGCAGCAGGGCTAGGATACGGATGGCCTCGCCCCCCGATCAGACGCTCGTCGCTGCGCTCGACATCGGCTCATCGAAGGTGAGCGCGATCATTGCGCGCACGGACGATGAGGGCCGCCTGACGGTGCTCGGGACCGGCCAGCGCGAGAGTCGCGGGGTCAAGCGAGGCTACATCACCGACATGGCGGCGAGCGAGTTCGCGGTTCGCGAGGCGGTGGAGCTTGCCGAGCGCATGTCCGGCCTCACCGTCGAGGAGGTATGGGCGAGCTATGGCGCGGGCGGACTCGTCAGCGACGTCGCGAACGTCGAAGTCGAGCTGGGGGGGCACGCCGTCGAGCAGGCCGACATCGACGAGCTCTTCGCTGCCGGCAAGCACGCGATCGACCGCAACGGGCAGGTCGTGCTCCACGCCCATCCGGCGCTTTACACGATCGACCGTGCGCAAGGCGTTCAGCAGCCGATCGGTCTCCATGCGAACCGCCTGGGCGTCGACATCCATGTCATTGCCGCAGATCCGTCGCCGCTCAGGAACATCGACACCGTGATCCGTTCCGCCCACTTGGGTGTGAAAGCTATCGTCGCCTCGCCC
>DASUCP010000208.1:0-12820 GCA_036275975.1 Sphingomicrobium sp. | reverse complement strand
TCTTGATGAAGGGAACGATCCCGCGCTCGATCAGCGCCTGCGGCGTCGGCTTGCCGTCGACTGTGCCGTCCATCGTCCGCTCGAACAGGATCGCGCCGATCACCTTGCCGTTGCCGAAGCAGGGCGAAGTAATGATCCGTGAGCGCATCTTGTGGATGAGGTCGAACATCTCCTCGTCGTTCGACCAGGCGCCCTCCTCGATGCCGTAGCCCTTGAGTGCCTTGGGCGTGGAGCCCCCTGACTGGTCGAGCGCGGCGATGAAGCCGTTCCCGCATTCGATCTTCTGCATCATTTCAGACTGGTTCATGATTATCCCTGCGGTTCCAGTGCGGCGACGCCCGGGAGCGTACGCCCTTCCATCCATTCGAGAAACGCTCCGCCTGCCGTCGAGACGAAAGTGAAATCCTGAGCGACTCCAGCGTGGTTGAGCGCTGCGACCGTATCGCCGCCGCCGGCCACGGAGATGAGCGAGCCTTCCTTGGTGAGGGCCGCGGCCGTCTTTGCCAGCGCTACTGTCGCGGTATCGAACGGCGGCATCTCGAACGCTCCGAGCGGTCCGTTCCACACGAGTGTTCGGCAGGTCTTGAGCACATCCGCGAGCGCCTCGACCGCCGCCGGCCCGATGTCGAGGATCATCTCGTCGGCTGCGACCTCATGAACGTTGCAGGTGCGCAGGCTCGGTGGGTTCGGCGCAAATTCCTTCGCGACGACGACGTCATAGGGCAAATGGATCGTGCAGCCGGCCTTCTCGGCGGCATCGAAGATTCCGTTGACCTCTCCGGTCAGCTCGTGCTCGCACAGGCTCTTGCCGACATTCACTCCGCGCGCCGCTAGGAAAGTGTTGGCCATCCCGCCGCCGATGATTAGGTGATCGACCTTGCTCACGAGGTGCCCGAGCACTCCGAGCTTCGTCGAAACCTTCGCGCCTCCAACCACGGCGGCGACAGGCCGCTCAGGATTCCCGAGTGCGCGCTCGAGAGCATTGAGCTCGGCCTCCATCGCGCGGCCGGCGAAGCTCGGCAGATAATGGGTAATGCCCTCCGTCGAAGCGTGCGCACGGTGCGCAGCCGAAAAGGCGTCGTCGACATAATAATCGCCGAGAGCAGCCATTGCCTTGGCCAACTCGGGTTCGTTCTTCTCTTCACCGGGATGAAAGCGCGTGTTCTCGAGGATTCCGATGTTCCCCGGAAGCATGGTTGCGATCGCCCGCTCCGCTTCCGGTCCCTGGCAATCTTCTATGAAACGCACTGATCGACCCGCTAGGCGGTGCACCGGCAGCACCAGCTGCGCCGTGGACATATCAGGCCGCTTCTCACCCTTGGGCCGCCCGAAGTGCGACAGCAGCAGGACGATCGCCTCGCGATCGCTGAGCTCCAGCACCGTCGGCAACATGGCCCTGAGGCGCGTGTCGTCGGTCACCTTCGCGCCGTCCATCGGCACGTTGAGGTCGACCCGGACCAGCACCTTCTTGCCGGTGAGGTCCTCCGGCAGATCGTCGAGGGTCTTGAACTTCGTCATCAGCAGTCTCGAAACGCAGCAATCGCAGCGAGCCTACGCGTGCGCGCGTGAAAGCTCCTCGCCTGACTTGGCGGGCGGCAGTGCAGTTGAACAGACATCGACGACGCGCCCTTAGTCACAAACCGCGCCTGTAGGACAGACCTAGCCGAGCTTCGCCATAGCGCAGGCCGTGTCGACCATGCGGTTCGAGAAGCCCCATTCGTTGTCGTACCAGCTGACGACGCGGACCAGCTTGCCTTCGAGGACCGCAGTTTCGAGGCTGTCGATGGTCGAGCTTGCCGGCGTGTGTTGGAGGTCGATCGAGACGACTGGCTCGTCGGTGTAATCGAGGATGCCTCTGAGGCGGTCCGTCTCCGAAGCGGCCTTCAGGATCTGGTTGACCTCGTCGCGCGTGGTGTCGCGCTTCGGCGTGAAGGTCAGGTCGACGAGGCTGACGTCCGGCACAGGAACGCGGATCGCCGAGCCGTCGAGCTTGCCCTTTAGCTCCGGAAGCACCTCGCCGACGGCTCGGGCAGCGCCGGTTGTCGTCGGGATCATCGACATCGCCGCGGCGCGGGCCCGGCGCAGGTCCTTGTGGATCTGGTCGAGGATCTTCTGGTCGTTGGTGTAGGCGTGGACGGTCGTCATCAGCCCCCGCTCAATGCCCAATGCATCGTTCAGCACCTTGGCGACTGGCGCGAGGCAGTTGGTGGTGCAGGAGGCATTGGAAACAATTGTCATGTGGGACGTCAGCTTGTCGTCGTTGACGCCGTAGACGACGGTCAGGTCGACGCCCTTTGCGGGAGCGGAAATCAGCACCCGCTTGGCTCCGGCGTCGATATGCTTCTGTGCGCTCTCGCGGTCGGTGAAGAAGCCAGTGCACTCCAGGACGAGCTCGACACCCTGCTCTTTGTGCGGAAGCTTGCCCGGGTCTTTCTCAGCGGTGACGTGGATGCGCTTGCCATTAACGACGATATCATTCCCCTCGGCCGCGACTTCGCCCGGGAACTTGCCGTGGACGCTATCGTGCTTGAACAGCCAGGCGTTCGACTCGGCATCGGCAAGGTCGTTGACGCTGACCAGCTCGAGTCCGCAGTCGGGACGCTCGAGGATTGCGCGGGCGACCAGGCGGCCGATGCGGCCGAAGCCGTTGATTGCAATTTTCGTCATTGAATTCCTCTTGTCTTCATGAAGTCGACGACGCGGCTCGCGACCTTGTCGGGCGTGAGTCCGAAGAAGGCGTAGGCATCCTTGGCGGGCGCTGAGACGCCGAAGCGGTCGATGCCGATGCGGAGGCCATGGAGACCAGTGTACCGCTCCCAGCCGAACGTGCTCCCCGCCTCGATCGACACACGCAGGATCTCGCGATTGCTGACGTCTGGGAGGATGTCCTCGCGATAGCTCGCTGGCTGTGCGTCGAACCGCTCGGTGCAGGGCATGGAAACCACGTCGGTGCCGATACCCTGCTGTTCAAGCTGGTTCCCCGCAGCGATCGCGATTTCGACTTCTGAACCAGTCGCAAGGATGATTACCTTGCGATTGTTTTCAGATGATTTTAGCCGGTACGCGCCGCGCGCACTGAGATTTTCATCGGACAGCTCCATCCGCTGCGGACTGACGTTCTGCCGGGTCAGGGCAAGGATCGAGGGGCCGTCACTCTGAAGTGCGAGCGCCCAGCACTCCGCGGTCTCCACCGCGTCCGCAGGGCGATATACCTCGAGCTGCGGCATTGCCCGAAGGCTCTGCAGATGTTCGATCGGCTGATGCGTCGGCCCATCCTCGCCAAGGCCAATCGAGTCGTGAGTCATGACATAGATGACCCTCGCCTTTTGAAGAGCCGAGAGACGGATCGCGGGGCGTGCGTAGTCGGTGAACACGAGGAACGTGCCGCCGTAGGGAATGACGCCGCCGTGCAGCGCCAGGCCATTCATCGCCGCGGCCATGCCGAACTCGCGGATGCCGTAATAGATGTAGCGCCCGCCGTAAGTCTCGTCCGTGAGCGGCTCGAGAGCCTTGGTCTTCGTATTGTTCGATCCGGTCAGGTCGGCCGACCCGCCGATCGTCGCCGGGATGGCGACGTTGATCGCCTCCAGGGCCATTTCGGACGCCTTGCGCGTCGCGACAGGTTTCAGGTCCTTGAGGAGCTTATCGAGATAGGGTTGTAGCCAGGCGTCGCTGACCTTGCCGTTCAGGCGATGGAGAAACTCATCCTTTTGCGGGCTCTTCTCCAGTCGCTCCTTCCAAAGCGCATGTTCGATCGCGCCCTTCTTGCCAACCGCTCGCCACGCGGTGAGCACGTCGTCGGGAACGGTGAATTCCTCGTCCTGGAGGCCGAGTTCCTTGCGGGCCGCCTCGACCTCGTCCTTGCCAAGCGCCGCGCCATGCGTCGCTGCCGTGCCCTGCTTGTTCGGAGCGCCATAGCCGATGATCGTCTTGCAGCGGACCAGGCTCGGCCTCGGGTCAGCAAGCGCTTCCTTGATGGCGCGGTCCACGTCGTCGGCATTGAGCCCGTCGCATTCGCAGGTGTGCCACTTCGCCGCCTGGTGACGGGCGACAACGTCCTCGTTGCGCGACAGGTCGGTCGAGCCGTCGATCGTGATGTTGTTGTCGTCCCACAGGACGATCAGTCGCCCGAGCTTGAGGTGCCCGGCAAGCCCCACCGCTTCGTGGTTGATTCCCTCCATCAGGTCCCCGTCGCCGGCGATGACGAAGGTGCGGTGATCGACGAGATCGTCGCCGTAGATGGCATTGAGGTGCCGCTCGGCGATCGCCATTCCGACCGCCATCGCCACGCCTTGCCCCAGGGGCCCGGTCGTGACCTCGACTCCCGCAAGCTCGAAATTCTCGGGGTGGCCGGCAGTCGGCGAGCCAAGCTGGCGGAAGCGCTTGATGTCGTCGAGCGTCGGCCGCTCGTATCCGGTGAGATAGAGCAGGCTGTAGATCAGCATGGAGCCGTGACCAGCGGACAGAATGAAGCGGTCGCGGTCGGGCCAGTGCGGGTCCGCGGCGTCGAACTTCAGGTGCCGGGTGAACAGCGCCGTGGCCGCATCGGCCATGCCCATCGGCATTCCGGGATGACCGCTGTTGGCGGCCTCCACCGCGTCCATCGCGAGTGCGCGGATGGCGTTAGCGAGGCGGCGGTCGGTCGGCTGCATCTGGGCTCCGTGTGCGGGATCGCTCGGCGCGTGAGTTGGCGCCGGTGACGCCGCCCCATTACCCGCCTCTCCCGTCTCGTCAAATCGCCAACGTCCGTGCTTGCCCGGAATCACGAAAATGCGTAGCGGAAATCAAATGGATGACGGCGGTCTTTCAGCAGCGCTCGACAGAGCCGAACGCGCCCTCGAGCGCATCCAGCGCGGACTCTCGAGCCGGCAAGCCGCGCCGACGCCGCAGCGGGACGAAGATCTGCGCGCGAAGGTGCGCGAGGTGGTTGAGGAGCTCGACGAGCTGATCCGCGAGGCGGCGGCCTGATGCCAGCGCTGGTGGACCTGACGATCGCGGGACGCACCTACCAGGTCGCGTGCCGCGAGGGCGAAGAAGAAAATCTTCGTTCCGCCGCCCGCCTGGTCGACGGCAAGAGCCGCGAGGCGCTCGCCGGCCTCGGCACATTGTCGGAAGCGCGGCAGTTCCTGTTCGCATCCCTGCTTCTTGCCGATCAGTTGATCGACAAGCGCCCCGAAGCTGCCGCCCCGCCTCCCCCTTCCGCGCCAGATCCCGAGCTGGTCGAGCGCGCCGAAGCGCTCGCCAATCGCCTCGAAATGCTCGCGACGCAGCTTGAGCGTGACGCTTCAAATCCCTAAGTCCGAACGCGACGGGCACTACCCGGTGCGCGCCTTCGGAAAATCCCTGAGGCGATAGAACATCCACGGGAGCTGTCCCTGCCCTGGTCACGGCGAATTCGTCGGGGTCAGGAGCAAACGGCGCCCACCTGACGTTTTGGCGTCAGAGGATTTTAGGGCAAACGGCCATGGTGGTCCCGTCACCCCCCTTCGGCCACTCGGAGCCTCCGTTGCAATCGGAGCCTGAGATGGAGCCGCTTTCGAAGGAAGCGCTGCGCAAGGCGGCGCTCGACGCGCGCAAATCGTTCGTCCGCACTCTCAGCGACGGGCAGCGCGCCAAGCTCGAGCACAGGCTCGCGCGGCACCTCACCTCGCTGTTCGCCGGGGTCTCGGTGGTCGGAGGTTATCACCCGCTCGGCTCGGAGATCAGTCCTCTTCCGGCAATGGAAGAAGCCCGCGCGGTCGGCGCAATTGTCGCCTTTCCGTGCTTTTCCAACCCCGCCAAGCCCTTCCGCTTCATCGCCGGGGATCCGCTTGAGCCCGGCCCGTTCGGAATCATGCAGCCGGCCAAGCGTCATCCTGTCGTTCAGCCCGATCTCGTGCTCGTCCCCTTGATCGCGATCGATGGCAGCGGAACCCGACTCGGCCGCGGAAAGGGGCATTACGACCGCGCGCTCATCGGTCTGAAGAAAAGCGGAGCGCGGCTGATCGGAATCGGCTGGTCGATCCAGCGGCTGGTGGACACGATCCCCATGGACGAATGGGACATTCCTCTCGAGGGATTCGCGTCGCCCGAGGGCGTGGAAGTCTTCACCCGATAGCATCCGGAACCGTGGCGGCTGGGCAACGGTCTGCTCCAAGTCGCAGACCGTGCTGAAAGTCTCCTTTTTTTACCGGTACTTAAATGTTAACTGCGATAAACGCCGATGACCCAGGCCGGCGCAAAGGGGTGACACATGCGTGTGAAGGCGATTGCGTTCGTCCTGATCCTTGGATTGGGCGCGCTCCTGTTCGTCGCCATGAGAACGAGCAGCCGGGCCGACGCTGCCAACGGCAATTGCGAGGCTTCGACTCAAGGGCCGTCGAGCCCCACCGTCTGCAGCTAGGACTGAATCCGCCATGCCTTCGCTGAGTAGGCGATGAAGGCGATGATTCCGACCGCGATGAACAGGCGCAGCCACTCCGCGCTGATTAGCCAGTAGAAGAGCGCCGCAACGATCGCCGCGGCGGGAATCGTGATGACCCAGGCAATGGCGACGTTTCCGGCGAGGCCCCAGCGGACCGCCGACGCCCGCCGCGAAGTACCGGCTCCGATGACGCAGCCTGCGATGGTGTGAGTCGTCGATACCGGGATGCCGAGATAAGAGGCTGCGAAGAGCATGACCGAGCCACCGAGCGACGCTGAAAATCCCTGGTGTTGGTTGAGCTTGGTGATCCGCGTGCCCATCGTCTCGATGATTCGCCAGCCGCCCGTGAGCGTTCCAACACCCATTGCGATGTAGCAGCTGAGCGCGACCCAGTTCGGCACCGCGAAATGACCCTGAAGGTAGCCGGTCGAATAGAGCAGAACCGTGATGATGCCCATTGTCTTCTGAGCATCGTTGAGGCCATGACCGAGCGAATAGGCCCCTGCCGAGAAGAGATGCAGTCCACGAAAGGTGCGCTCGGCGCCGCGCGCGCTGGCGCGATAACCGATCCAGCTCGTCACAAGCATAATCGCCATGGTGAGAAGTAGGCCGAGCACCGGGGAAAGCACGATTGCAATCAGGGTTTTGTTGAGCCCGATCCACTGAATGCTCGGAAAGCCTGCGTGCGCGACACCGGCGCCGATGATTCCTCCAACGAGTGCGTGACTGGAAGATGAAGGCAGCCCTTTCACCCAAGTGACCACGTTCCAGAACATAGCGCCGATGAGTGCGCCGAACACAACCGCCGGAGTCACCAGATCCTTGTTAATCAGGCCTTGGCCAATCGTCTCAGCAACATTGTGCAGGGCGGGCCATTTCAGCGCGAGGAAGTAGGCCGCAAAGTTGAAAAAGGCTGCGAAGCCGACTGCCGCCAAAGGGCTGATCAGCCGGGTCCCAACGACGGTCGCGATGGAATTTGCGGCATCGTGGAGGCCGTTCAGGAAGTCGAAGCAGAGCGCGACGACGATGAGGCCGATCAGCAGTGGGAGTGCGAGCTGGTGCACGTCAGGCGTGATCGATGACGATGCCGTCGATCTCGTTCGCGACGTCTTCGAAGGCGTCGGTGATCCGCTCCAGATGCTTGTAGATCTCGCGGGCGATGATGAACTGCATCGGCTTGTCCGAATGCTGCTGGAACGCGTGCTTGAGGCCGACCGCGTGGGCGTCATCGGCCCTGCCCTCCAGCCGCACCACCTTCTCGGTGATCACGTGGATCTTCGCGCCGTTGCGAGTGATGTTGCGAAGCAGCGGGATGGCCTGCGCCGTGAGGTCAGCGCATTCAGCGATCATACTCGCCATCTCCTTCATCTGCGGTTCGAAGGAGGTCAGCTCGTAGAGGTCGATCGCGCGCGCCGTCGACTGCATCTCGTCGATCGCATCGTCCATCGAAGCGATCAGCGACGTGACCGAGCCCCGATCGAATGGGGTTAGAAAGGTCTGACGCACGGACCGCAGAACCCTGCGGATAATGTCGTCCGCCTCATGCTCCTTTCGATCGATCTCGCGGATATGGTCCTGCGGCAGAGTCCGCCCATCGACGAGCTCGGTCAATGCGTTGGCGGCCGCCACCAAAGTGGCCGCATGCGCCTCGAACATCGCGAAAAAGTCGTCCGTCCTCGGAAGGAGGCGCTGGAACCAGTTGAACATACTCTCCCCTGCTGCGCGCCACTCGCTTAGTGGAGACAATGGGGCACGGCAACGTAGCGACGAAAAGCCGGACGTTCGAGAGACTTCCGGCCTCGATGTTGCTATGGGCGCGCCCCCTATGGCCGTGCGAACGCCACCGTCGCCGCGAACACTCGCAGGAATCGGCATAATCCTGGTGTTGATTGTCGCCTGGGCTGCATTCGTCGCAAGCCTGAGCCCCTTCGTCGGCAAATGGCCTGTGCTGGTGCAGGCGCCTTATTATCTATTCGTAGGAGTGGTGTGGGCCATCCCTTTGAAACCATTGATACGGTGGATTCAGACAGGATCGTTCCGCGTCCGCCACTGACGTTGAAATAGCTGTGTTAGATGAGTATATCACTATCGATGGCTCAAGCGCTGACTCTTAACCGACCGCTCGACGGTCTGCGGAGGACTGCCTCTAAATGGCAGGAGCGTTCGCGCGCGCTCGTCCGCGCCCATCCGCGCGGCGCAGTCGGCTTGGGAATCTTCGGTTTCGTGGTGTTCGTGGTCTTGGGCAGCCTGGCGGCCCCGAACCCCGCAACAGGCCCGGCAGCACAGGCCGCACCACCGGCCCCGCCGCCGTTGATCTTGCAGAACGTCGCGCCGCAGCAGGCGCTGAAGGTCAATTCGGAGATCCCGCTGATGAGCGGCCCGAATCCTGCGGCAAGCCCGTTCGTATTCAGTGGCAGCGCCGCAGCTAGGACGCAGGCGATGAACTGCCTTGCGAGTGCCGTTTATTATGAGGCCGGCAACCAGGATGCCGACGGCGAACGCGCCGTCGCCCAGGTCGTGCTCAACCGCGTCCGTCACCCGGCTTTCCCGAACAGCGTCTGCGGCGTCGTCTACCAGGGCTCGACGAGGCCCACCGGCTGCCAGTTCACCTTCACCTGCGATGGATCGCTGGCGCGCGAGCCGGACGCAGACGGCTGGCGCCGCGCATGGAAGGTGGCCGAAGAGGCCCTTTCGGGCGCTGTCTATGCCCCGGTCGGGTGGGCCACGCATTACCATGCCAATTACGTGCTCCCGACCTGGGCCTCGAGCATGGCGAAGAACGCGATTGTCGGCGCGCACCTTTTCTATCGCTGGAGCGGCGGCTGGGGTCAGCCGGCAGCGTTCACTGACCACTATTCCGGGCGAGAGCCCAATGCGGCCGCGCTCCGCACCGCAGCGCTGTCGGTTCCGCACGTGACGCCGGTCTACGGCCAGCAGGGGCAGCTCGCGCAGGCGATCAAGGACATTCCAGGCGCCGAGCCAATCGAGCTCGCGCCCTCCATGCGTGGCGACAAGCGTGTCGCCGTTCGCTTCAACCTGGTGGCACGCAAGGCCGCCGAAGAGGCTCCGCACGAGGATTATGCGAAGAAGTTCGAGACTTCAGACAATCTGAAGTGGGCACTTTCGAGCGACGCCGTCGGCGATAATGAGCAACCGCTCGGCAAGCCGGCCGTAGCGCAGTCCGGCACGGCCGCCGGCGCGCAGCGCTAATCCGTCACTTCATTCGAGACATTCACGACATTCTGAGCAGGCGCGACCGGGGGCACCTCCGGTGCGAGGGCCAGCTCGACACGCAGTCGGATCTGGTCGAGGCGGCTGTCGATCGCGAGATAGTCGTTCGATAGCGCGGACGCGGCGCTCCATTCGCGGCCGGTCACCGCAAGCTCGGCGAACGGTCCCTGATCGCGCAAGGGATCGCGGTCTTGCAGCTGGATTACCGCGTCGTCGAAGGCAACGCAGCGGTCGAGCTGCCTGAGGCCGGGATCGGCCCGGAATGTCCGCTGGCAATCGCGGCTCGCATTGGCGAGCGCCATCTCGTCCTTCGTTCGGGACAGGTGCAGCGCCTGGCGCACCGCCCCATCGATCAGGACGAGGTGCAGCGGCTGGTCCATCGGGTCGGATGCGGTGGCGGTCGCTGTGACATGGCCACGCGGGAGCCGCGCGACCGTTGCCGGCGCAATGGCGCGCGTGACCGGCGTAATCGACACCAGAACGGCGATCGCAATCGCGACGATCACCGCCACCGTCACCCGGCGCATGCCTTCGCGGTGCAGCGGCAGGTCCTCGTTGAACTCGAGGGGGTCCTTCGCCGCGCCGCCGCGAAGCTCGCGATAGGCGCGGTTGATCTCGGCGGCTCTCGCAGCATCTCCGCCGGCGCGGTCCGGATGATGGAGCTTGATGAGCTTTTTGTAAGCCTGGTCGATCGTCGCCGCGTCCGCTCCGGGCTCCAGCCCGAGCGCAGTATAAGCGGAAGCGTCGCCGGCCATCGGCGCCGCTCTAATTCACTTGTGGAAATGCGAAAAGTGGCGCGAGTGACGGGGCTCGAACCCGCGACCTCCGGCGTGACAGGCCGGCGCTCTAACCAACTGAGCTACACCCGCGTTTTTGGCGTGGCGCGCACCTAGGCAGGGGGCTTGGGAGTGTCAACCATGGCGGGCTGCATTTCCTGGCGCGCGTCTTCCTCCTCCTCATCGGGGTCGCCGATGTGCGTCAAAGTCCCGTGCTCGAAGAGGAATCCGGCAATGTCCGGAGTGCCCGCGGCGGAGAAGACGGTCTTCATGATGATCAGCAGCGGGACAGCGAGGAGCGCTCCGGTCGTGCCCCAGATCCATGCCCAGAAGGACAGCGAAATGAGGATCGACAGCGGGCTGATCGTCAGGCGGTGACCGACGACCATCGGAGTGAAGAAATTTGCCTCGACCAGGTGGAATCCGATGAACACCGCGGGCGGCATCAGCGCGCCCCAGACGTCGGGGTAGGTCATCAATCCACCGACGAACAGGAGCAGCGCGGCAACGATCGGTCCGAGGTACGGGATGTAGTTCGCCACGGCGACGATACCGCCCCACATCACCGGCGATGGCATCCCCAGCCACCACAGCGCAGCGGCCGTCAACCCACCTAGGCCGATATTGATGAGCGTAATCGTGCCGAGATAGGTCGAGGTCGCGTCGACAACTTGCTGGATTACGCGCGCCGTCGTCAGCGCGCCTTCGAAGCTGCCGCGGCTGACTATCGTCCGCTTTCGCATCGTCGTCCAGCCGGCGAGGAAGAAGAAGATCACCAGTAGCGAAAAGAACAGCTGGATGAGCAGGTGCGGCGCCGATGTCGCAAGCAGCCCCATGATTGAGTTGGGCTGCTCGATGGTGACCGTCCGAGCGTGGCTCGCGTGGTTGATCTCGATCTGATTGGCGATTCGGCCGACGAAGCGGTCAAGATTCTTGTAGAGGTCGAAGACCGGTTCGAGCGCCGCACGGACCTTTCCGATCTTCGTTGGCACCTGCGCGACCCAGTCGCTCGCCGGGACCACGATCGTGCCGATGGCAAACACTGCGATCGCGAGGAAAATGATGACGCAAAGCCCGGCCGACAGCCGCGACGGTACCCCTCGCCGCTCGAACCACTCGAGCAAAGGTACGAGCGCGATGGCGATCACCAGCGCCGCGGTGACCGGCATGAAGAACTCGGCACCCGCGCGCAGCGCGAACGGCAAGGCGACGACAACGCCGATGCCGGCGATCAGCGTCAGTCCCGCGAGGAGCCGGTCACGCTTGGCGGTGATCGACTCCGCCAGCGCGCGCGCTTCGTCCTCGTGGTCGATCGCCTGATGCTTCCTGGTCCGCGCGTCCATCGGCGGGAGCATACCGCCGCGCCTCTCGTGCGGCTAGCGCTCTGGTGCCCCCGGTCCGACTCGAACGGACACTCCGGTGAAGGAACTCGATTTTGAGTCGAGCGCGTCTACCATTCCGCCACGGGGGCACGCGAAGGCTTAGCTAGCGAGGCAAGTCCGCTCCGGCAACCGGCTCACCAGCCGTTCACGCGCTCCCACACGTCGGTGATGCGATCGCCGCCATCGGTCACGAAATAGCGGTCGTACGCGGCTGCCGTCGCGCAGGCGTGATTCGGGAGGATCCTGACGCGCCCGCCGATAGGAAAGCGAGACCAGTCGAGCTCGCCGGAACGAGCGGTGATGATGCCGTGCTCCTGGTTGGTGGATTCCACGCGGACATCCTCAATCAGCTCGCCGGTGCTCGCGTCGCAGACCGCCCCATAGCCCCAGTCGATCGGGAAATCGGAGGTGCCGCGGTCGCGGCTCAGCGCGAGGAAGCCGGCGTCGACCAGTACTCGCCCGTGAATTCTGCCATGACCGATGATGCTCGCCAGCACGGAAGTGGCGATGTCTTCGACTGCGCAGGTCCCAAGCTCGACCTGGACGAGGTCGCCGAACGCGTAGACGCCCACGCGGACTTCCGTGACACCATCGAGCGTGCGGGCGTAACGGACCGTCGGGGTCGAGCCCACGCTCACGATGTCGACTGGAAAGCCGGTAGCACGCAACCGCTCGGCAGCATTCACCGCCCCCGCCCGCTCGCGCTCGGCGATCTCTTCGAATTCGCCGAGCGTTCGCGCGGAATAAGAGCCGCCCGCGTGAGTCATGACGCCCGCGAGGCGCGCTCCTGGACTCGAGAGACGGCGTGCAATTTCGATGAGAATGTCGTCGCCCGGAGCCACGCCGGCGCGGCAGCCGTCCGTGTCGACTTCGATTAACGCCTCGATGGTGAGTCCCTCGGCGTTGCCAAAGGCCTGCACGGCTTCCGCCGCTTCGGGGCTGTCGAGGATTAGGCGCAGCTTGCATCCCTGCCGCAAGAATTCGGCGACCTGCGGCAGCTTCACCGGGGCGATCCCGACGGCATAGAG